>NZ_JBHLWN010000047.1:0-6029 GCF_042432825.1 Paenibacillus chartarius
CCCTTTTTTATGTTCAAAAACCTTTGTCTAGCAAGGGCTCTGGTTTATGCAAAATGCTCATGTCTATAAATCTAGTACTAGTATTTACGAATTAATAGAATCTAATCATAAAAATAGAAAGGTCCAAGACCTTTCTTCCATCTGCATTTCAATTGATTGTTGGACAGCTTTCAATTTTCCGGTTTGGCGGATGTGTCTTCAAGTAAGAAAGAAACGTCGGTTTTCGTTTTGTGACTAGCTTTTATAGCCGCGGTCGTGTTATCCTCGCTGAAATATCCGGTGAAAGCTACTTGCAACAAAACAATAAAGGAGAGGCCTCAGCCCCTCCTTTACCGTTTTGCTTTATAAAACTCATGGTACAGCTTCATCAATGCCCGCTTCTCAATCCGCGACACATAACTGCGCGAGATCCCCAGCTCCTTCGCAATCTCCCGCTGCGTCCGCTCCTCGCCGCCGGTTTCCAGACCGAATCGCCCAACGACCACTTCCCGCTCCCGCTCATCCAAAATGTCTAGATTCTTATATATCTTCGACCGCTCAATCTTTAATTGCACTTTATCCACGACATCATCGGCTTCCGTGCCGAGAATGTCAATTAACGTTATTTCATTCCCTTCTTTATCCGTTCCGATCGGGTCCTGCAGGGAAACGTCTTTGCGTGTTTTCTTGAGCGACCGCAGATGCATCAGGATTTCGGATCTAATGTCATTAGTGTATCATTAAAAAGTGCTACGTTACCGATCATGATACAAAGTAGCCCTCACACCAATTTTATTAGGCAAGAGGGCTTCAATATTCAAGGATAATTTACGCTGGATTTTGGAGAGTATTCAATAACTGATCGATTTTTTGTAGCTCCGCACGTACATCTTCTACCTTTATTAAGTGTTGCTGAATAACTTCTCTTGGCGCTTTTTTTCTAAAGTCTTCGTTTTCGTATTTTCTAACAAGCGATTCATACTGGGCTATTAACTGGATTTTCCTTTTATTCAACCTTTCCATCTCACGTTTTGGGAATAATTTAAACGATACCTTCTGTATTGCCACAAAAATTTTTTCGATCTCGTCGCTGTTTTTTGCATGGACAAAATTGTAACTATTTTCATCAAAACTATGATGTTCTTGATTCTGAGCAGACCAGTTAATTAGATCATTTTTAATTAATGATAAGTCTGGATCATTTGGGAAGTACTTTGAAAAAGCAGCATAAATACTTTCTAATGTTGGTTTCAGAAGATTGTTTCTTTCCTTATGGTGGAACTTTGCTGTTAACGTCTCGCCACGTTCCACAAGATACTCCGTTACAAGTGTTTCGAACCAAATACGACAGTAAATCAAGGCTTGTCTAACGTCAAAATATTTAAGTGCTGTCTGAATTTTCTCTTCGAATCCTACGTTGTGTTGAACTAATACTGAACCTGTATGTGTATAGTTGATGACATAACTCATTTTATCTACATCTTTTCTATTCACTTTTTGTGAATAGGTGTTGCAGAACCTTTCCCAGAATAATCGGTCATGAGTAGTGATTATTTGCTGTGTCTTCTTTAAGAAATCATTATTGAATAATAATTCAATTATATTAGCTCTATGATCGCTATCGATTGCATTTACCACATCATCAAAAATTATAAACGGAACATTATTTTTCTCTGCAACCGCTAAAAGTATTGATAATCCTAGTGATCTGAGGTGCCCCTCGCTTAAACAAGCGTATGAGTTTCTCGTAGTTCCATCTTTTAGTGTAACATTTATCTTATAGGATGTTCCTTCAAGAGTAAAATTAACGGCGGTTATGTACTCTGCATCATCATCGTTTTTATTAATATTCTGATAATAATTTGTCACACTCTGCTCTATATCATGTATTTGCTTAGATTCAATCTCTAACTTGAATAATGTTAAATCCTTAATAAAATCTTTGTATGCTAGTTCGACACTGTCTAGAAATTGATTAAAATTATTTTCATTGATCAATTTGCTTTTCAGTTTATCTACTTTTTCGTTATATGCCGAATTATTTTCCTTTAATTTTGTAAGTGCTTCCTCATTTCGTACAATGTTTGCTCTTGATAACTTTAATGCCTCTACTTTTTTTCGTGTGAAATTGATCTCACTTTGTTTTTCAGCGATTGATCTAGATAAATCATGTTTCTGATGATACTCATTTACCAATTCAAAGTACGACATGATTTCTTTTTTAGAATTATGTAATTTACTCATGGCACTTATGACAAAGTTGAGTTCCTTATCTTTGTCCTTGCCACTCAAAATGTCCCTTAATTGGCTAACCGTTTCTTCAAAGTTATACTCATTGCTAGATATAATTTTAGAGTTCTCTTTGTATGCCTTTATAAAATTCACACACATTGAATAACATCTTGATTTAACCCTCTTTTCAACACGCTTTAGATTGGATTGCAGTTTAGAAATATCCTTTAAGTTCTCAAGCTCTACTCGAGCCTTGGTATAAGGATGACTGAGAACTTGACTAATAGGAGTACCGCAGGCAGGACACGACTCAATTAATTTATCTGTCTTTTCCAACGAACTAAGAACTTGATAAAATTGTTCATAATTTACTTTTAGAGCTTTATCATTAAAATCTTCCTTTAGTTCCTTCAACCTCTCCAATTGTCTGTTTATGAGATTTTCATACCTTATTATTTTTTCTGGAGATACAGGTGTAGTTTTACTTTCTTCAAGTACAATGAGATCTTTTTGTAAAAGACCTAATTTCTCGTTTAAAGCATTTATCTCTGAATCAAGGATATTTTGATCTATTTCTCCTGACTCAAATCCCAATAACCTGGAACAATTCTCCCTTTCGTTTTTCTGTTGATTTTCTAAGAGCGCTTTTTGAACATGGTATGTTTGATTCAACTTATCTAGATCTGAGAGCTCTTGAGTTATTTGGTTTCTCTTCAATGAAGCTAACTTAAAACTAGCCGGTTGCACAAAAGATGACACTAAATCATCCAATTCTTGAAGACCTAGAATAACAGCAATAACGTCCTTTTCTTTTGTTCCGGTATCTTTGGAGCCCATGAGCACAAACTCCTGTAATCTATTTTTCTCAATAAAGCATTTGTGAAAAAATAGATTATCTGATTCAGTAAACTTGTCTCTAGTCGAATCATCATCCACAAATTTTATTACAATACTTTCCTTATGAGAATCCCTTTTTATATACTCCTTTAAGCTGACCCCTCTTCGAACTGCTTCTTTTATGGAGCCAGTTAATTTGTATTCGAAAGCTTCACAAAGTGATGTTTTGCCTCCTCCATTTGGTGCAAAGAAAATGTTTTTCTTTAGATCTAAATCAATTTTGACGCCTTTATCTTCATCACTTAATGATCCAAAGGATTTGAAATTTTTAATTTGAATCCATTCGATTCTAGACGCCTTACCTTTTGTTAGGGTATCAGTGTTTGACTGCTTCATTTTTTCAACAATTCTCGTTGCAGTATCCTTTTTCGAAATAAATCTAAAGTTTTCGTAATCCAACATGCTTAATTCTTTTTTTATTGCATCACTTAATTTAGTTGAGGTTGAGATGTTTTTAAATACACTCCATAAGATAAATAAATATGCGTCATTCTTATTGGCATAATTTTCCTTGAGGAAACTTTTTAAATAATATTTCATATGAGATCACCTCAACGACATTCTACATCTCCATTTTACATTTTTCACCACTACATTACTAGATCTCTTACATAATCTGTCAAAGCATTGACTTTTAAATGATAGTGAAATACAAAAAAGAGGCAAACATTCTGTCCGCCTCTGTTCCTTGATACTCTCCAAATTAAAACGTAAATATCTCAACAGTGTCCTCATAAACCCTAATCTCTCGAACAACTTGACGAATGAGGTCACGTCTCTCTTCGAAGGTAAGCTCATCCTGCCCTTTTGACAAATAATATTGAACTGCTTCCATCAGAATATTGATATTATATTCATTGTTCTGAGCTGAATTAAGTGTTTCTGATAATTCAAGCAACTGATTATTTAAGGATTCCTCTTTCAATGATAATTCCTTTAACTCTTGCCGAATATCCTCTTCCGCAATACCATCCTCACTAGCAGCAAACAGTTTAATTAACTTTTTTCGAGCGTTTTTCGTTTTTTCAATCTCCTTTTCTATCCTGGCTATTTCTCCTGCTTCAAAAGGCTCTTTTGTCTTTTCTTGTTGTAGTGCCGCGGCAATTTCATCGGGATTATTTAGCCAACTAGCAACCTGCTCCCAAACTTGTTCCTCAATGATATGTGCCTTAATCCTACGACCACAACCCTTTGATTTTGCACCAGCCGTATTCTTAATATCCGTGTATTCGGGTACCTTTTTACCCCAGTTATTTGATAACCTCCCGGTCATTGTGTTGCCACAGTCACCACACCTCAACAATCCACTCAACAAATAAGGATGTTTACTTTTCTGTGCCCACCTGCGACGCGATTCTGATAATAATCTCTGGGCATGTTCAAACTGTGCTTCATCTACGATTGCTGGACATGGTAACAATATCCACTCGCTTTTTGGCCTTTCCCTCATGGGGATTTTTTCTTCATCTTTTCTGTGCTTGTTACCCAGCATTCCTTCTGTATTCCAACGATTCTGATAAAACTCACCTATATAGGCTCTATTCATAATAATTTGCCTGACTACTTGCCGGTGCCAAAGCGCCGCTCCCCTTTTGGTAGGCACACCTTTTGAGGTAAGATAGAGCGCGATTCCGTTTAATCCTTGAACCATCGTATTCGGCTGAGTAAATAAATCAAATATTAGCCTTACGATAGCTGCCTCGTCTTCGTCAATTATGAATTGTTCTGTCTCTTTGTCGTATTTATAACCATAAATCTGAAAATCACGCAGTACTTTCCCTTGTCTAGCTTTTTCCCTTCTCCCACGACTCATACGTTCGTTTATTTTTGATTTCTCAAATTCGGCTATTGCCCCGCGCATAGAATAAAACAAATTTCCTTCCGGAGTTTTGGAGTATTCTCCATTTACAAATATAAGCTCAATCCCACGCCTATCGAACTCATCTGATATTATCAACTGATTCATTAACTTCCGCGACAATCGGTCAGGGTCAAGACAAATGATTTTGGCAATGATCCCTTCTCTAACATCTTCACGTAATTTAGTCAAGGCAGGTCTATCTAAAAACTCCCCTGATATCCCATCGTCAATGTACTCTTTAACCTTATTAGTTCCGGCCTTCAGTCGACACTGACGAATCTGATCGTTCAGGCTGAACCCATGTTTTGCTTGTTCTTCTGTGCTCACCCTGGCGTAAATAGCGATCATGTTTCTCCCTCCTGAACTTCTCTAGGAGATAATCATAACAGGCAACGCGGATTTTGTCATTAGATTCACCCGATATAAGTTTCACATGCACCCGGCATCCCCTCCTAAAGGAGGATATGCGGATATCGCTTGGACACTTGTTAAATAAAAACGACCTTAAACATTTATTTGTTCAAGGTCATTACAAAATGAAGAAATCCGCTACAGCTTCAATTTTAGCATCGGTTTATTTTCCAAGCCACGAATAACCGCTGTCCATTCCTCACTCTCCGAAGTTGTTTCAAGCATATCTTCAACCATCTGAAGCTTAGCATCCATTACATCGATGTAATGCAACGCCACTGCCTCTGGTAGTTGCGGTTGAACCGGACTCCCCCACTCCCCTAAATTGTGATGAGATAATACCAAGTGTTGCAAAGCCAGGATAACATATGAATCTAAATCGATATCAAGTTTTATCGCGGCTTCAGTAATCCAATTCGAAGTCATGCAAATATGTCCTATTAACTTGCCTTGGTTACTGTAGTACGTTACCATTCCATATTCTGAAATCATCTCCACAGGCTTTGCGATGTCATGTAATATAATGCCCGCCTTAACCAAATCAGAATTTAAAAATGGCCGCTGCCGACATATAAATTCACCTAATTCTAGAAGTCCGGTGAAAAAGTCCGCGTAAAGCAGGCCTTTATCACGGGTTTGTCGAATTTAT
>NZ_JBHLWN010000048.1:0-88383 GCF_042432825.1 Paenibacillus chartarius
CCCTTTTTTATGTTCAAAAACCTTTGTCTAGCAAGGGCTCTGGTTTATGCAAAATGCTCATTTAAAAAGGTAAGTTATATCGTCTTTTGCAAAACGATATAACTTACATTTCTAAAAGCGGGCATCAAACCCTTCCTCACGTCACACCCTTGACGATTAACGTCTAAGGTTAAAATCAACCCACAGCATGACCGAGTGCCTACAGTGATATAGGTACAGTAGACATTACCTGTTCAGTGATATTCCATTCTAAAGGTTGTAGTTATTCAAGACGGCCCCTAAAATACGAGCTTTGGCATGAGTTAATGTAGCGATCGCTTTTTGACCTTCCGCTCTTTTCACTTTGCCGCTGTTAACGAGCACCACCACACCGTCGCAAATAGCCGATAGCACTTGCGCATCAACCGCTTCTAGAATGGGCTGGCAATCAATCAGAACGACATCGTACTTTGCCTTCGCTTCGTTCAGAAGCGAGTTCATCGCTTTCGATGACAACATTTCCGAAGGGTTAAACGGCAATGCTCCTGCCGTAATCAGCGAAACATTCTCGATTTTCGTTTTTGCAACAGCTCCGTCAAAGCTTTGCTGACCGGATAAGATGTCTGTTAGACCGATACGATGTTCCGTTTGAAAGTAACGATGAAGTTCCGGCTTGCGAAGATTCGCATCAATGAGAAGTACATTTCTTTTCTCGAGGGCATACGTTACTGCAAGATTTGCGATCATCTCAGATTTGCTCGGGTCCTGCTTAACCGATGCTACCAACACTAACTTTACCGGTTCGTCCAGAGCGGCAAACCGAATGTTCGCTCCTAAGGACCTATACAATTCGGAAGCGGAAGAATCCGGGTTAACTTCAGTAATCAATGAATAATTACTACTGATTTGCGCTGGCATATGTATGCTCACCTACCGTTCGTGCAGCTGTTCTGCGATTTTTCACCTTATAGTCGCTTTCCTTCAGTTTCGGAAACACGTTCAATGTCGGAATCCCCAAATGTCTGGATACATCTTTCTCCGTCTTAATCGAATCGTCCAGGAATTCCAGCAGGAAAATGATACCTATGGAGAGCAGTACTCCTACAACAAGTGCAATAACTAGGTTCAAGCTTGGGTTTACATTGACAGGAGTCGGGTTAATCGGCATTCTCGCCTCACTGAGGATGGATACATTATCGACCTTCATAATAGTGGGGATCTGCTCTTTAAACACTGTAGCCACCGCATTTACTATTTTCGCAGCCCGCTCCGGGGAACTATCGCTTGCGACCAGCGTCATAACCTGTGAATCGGTTGAAGCAGTTACTGCAATTCTACCGCTCAGCTGCTCGGCGCTTAGCTTAAGATCGGGGAATTTCTCCACCACTTTATCCATGATTGCAGGTGTTCGGATCAGTTCTTTATAGGTACTTACGAGTCTTAAGCTTGTTTGCAAAGAGTTAATATCGATACTCGATACATTCTGTGACTCATTGGTTTTATTCACAATCAGCTTTATATTCGCTTGGTAAATTGGCGTTACCAGAATAAAGCTGTATATCCCTGCCGCCAATATCACTGTTAACGTTGCAGCAAAGACAATCCAGATCCGTCTCTTGATAATTTGGAGATAATCTTTTAACTCGAGTTCCATATCCAACCTCCGTAAAGTTGTGTAAACTTTTCCGACAACCAGTATTCATACTGCTCAATTCTACAATTGTCCGGTTATGTCGACTCCTTTCCCGATTAAGAAACATCACTTACCAATTTGATACACATTGTAACATCTATATCCTAAATTTAGGATACATTCTGTATTGTGTCAAGAGAAATTTTGAAAATCGCTTAATTCGTTTTCATTAGCGCTAGAAGAAAAAGGAACTTACCTTCCCGTTCGAGTTTGGCTCGTTCCTTTATTAAAATCGAATCTTCACCTTATATGTTAGATTTCGTTTGGTCATCGGTGTCAAATAGACATTTCAATAGTGTGTACTTATCCTGATTCGCAAGAGTGGTCAGGATGGTATCCGGTCGAAGCTCAAGCTCTAACAGCACCTTTTTTACATCAATTTCTATATTTTCCCTCTCCATGCGACACCTACCCTTTGTCTTATGCTACTACTTTATGATACATTTTGTATCTAGTCAAGATACGACCGGATGATTTACGAACTGACGCCTATATATCTTAGTGTCACAGAAGGTGCCGAATGATTAAAAATATCTTTCAGTTTGCCGACATCTTTAGTACGCAAATAATAATGATAACCAAACGTTTTGCGTAACGTATGGGTTCCAATGTCTTCCAAACCCGCTTGTTTGGCAGCCTGATTGAGAATTCTGTATACCCGAATTCGTTTGATCGGCTTTCCTGTTCTTTGGGAACGAAACAAGAAATCCTCATCCTGCATCCCTTGTATATATTCTGCAATGGCTTCGCGCAATTCCTCACTCAAGGGAAAACTTTTTTCTTTGCCTGTCTTCTCTTCCTGAAGAACAACGGTGGTTTTATTCTTAACGTGTTTAACTTGCAGCATTAATAAATCGTTCAAGTGCAGACCTGAAGTAATTCCGAATGTAAATAGAAGCCAATCTCTCATCGATTGGTTCATAAGAATAGCTTGAATTTCGTCTATTTTCTCCTTCTCCTTAATAGGCTGCACGATCTGCATTCCTTGCACCTCTTCATCATATTGAGAATTAAATTTCGGGTCGAACTTATTGATATCTCAGCATTTTGCTGAATGCCCCATTTGATTCATTGGTCAATTGTTGATATCCGCCTTGCTGGATAACCCTTCCATTCTCTAACACGATAACTTGATCTGCATTCCTAATCGTAGACAGTCGGTGTGCAATCACTATGATTGTCATCTTACCCTTTAACCGTTCAAGAGCATCTTGAACGATCGCTTCGTTCTCATGATCTAACGCGCTTGTCGCTTCGTCCAGAATCAGTATAGCCGGTTTTTTCAGCAGAGCTCTTGCAAGAACGATACGCTGCCTTTCACCGCCCGATAACCGAATTCCACGATCCCCAACAATCGTATCAAGTCCGTTAGGCAGTTTTTTAACGAATCCTTCCGATGCAGATGCTTTCAAGGCTTCCCACATTTGCTCGTCACTTGCATCCGGCTTCACAAGCTGCATATTCTCTCGAATACTGGTATGAAACAGAAATGGATCCTGGGATACAAAACCAATCATATTGCGGTAATCGGACATATTCATCTCGAATAGCGGAACTCCATTAATTAGGATCTGTCCTCGTTCCGGTTTAAGCAGTCCAATGAGAAGATCTATCAGCGTGCTCTTGCCTGCGCCTGAACTCCCGACAATAGCGGTCATTTGGTTCCCTAGAATACGCAAATTAATATTTTCAAGAGCGTAGGAAGTTAGGGTGCTGTCGTACTTATAGTACACTTGACGGCATTCCAGACTCTCTAGTTCCAAGCCGGAATTTACCGTATTCGGACTACTATCCCTACTTCCAAGCACCCAGTCTTTCGAATTTTCGCATTCCTTCAGCATTTCAAGTACGTTCTTGAAAGCTGGAATGGTCGTTTGGATTTGTTCCCAGCTTGCTTGGAAACCTGAAAAACTAGGCCACACTCTTGAAAAAATGATAACGATAATTGCAATTTGCCCAACTTCAGCGTGAAATAACGTAAGCGATACATACCCAAACACAGCGATCAGCATTGCGGATATGACCTTGTAAAACATTTGTGAAGTAGACTGTAATGTAACGAAATCTATATAATTGTGTTCCATTCTACGGCAAAGTTTCTGAAACCAATCCAGATGCTGATCTTCCAGCCGATTGCTCTTAATATCCTTCATGCCATTAAAGTGCTCTGTGATTCCACCCAAATATTCTTGCGATAACTTATTCGTTTTGCTGCCAAGTTTTTTCGCATCTTTAAGAAACCTCCGGGAGAAGAAAGCCAGCAATATCCCGCAGATCATAACAAATAATGTAAGCTTTATTGAAAGCCACATGGCAAAACAAATTTGAATTATTGAAAAAACAAGCGAGGTTCCAAGTCGGAGGGCTTGAGATGTGCCAATGCTTACATTAGCCAACTCGGTGGTCATCATGTGGTTGATGTCCGATTTCCTTTTTCTCACATACAAGCTCCAATTTGCATACAATAATGCTTCATAAGTTTCTATTCGTAATGTCCGGAAAAATGCTTGTTGAATGGTATTATTAATAATAATTTGATATCGTTGCAGCAATGCTTGACCCAAAACCAGAACCACATACGAAACTAGCAGGACTATCAATTGCCATGAAGCAGGAATGGTTGAAACGATTCCAGTCAGCCATGAAATCACAGGGATATCGCTGTTGTCCATATCAAACACTCCGGTAACGGACAGCATGGGCATGATCAAGTAAATGGAAATCCCCTCAAACATGGCGACTATAATCATCAATATGAAATTTAAGTATAGTTTAAAGCCGGAGATCGCATGGAACTTCTTAATATAGGGAAACAACAATGCCATCTTATAGCTCCTCTGCTTGGACGTGCCGCTTCCTTTTTCGCCAAACAATCAAAAACGGGCGCAATAAAAAATACAAAAAATGGAGACTTCGAGGCAAAGGTAATGTTGCGGCATCCCAAGAAGTCGGATGTAACCGGCTTAACCAAAATATCCATTTTTGTCTGGAGCTTTGAATGGCCGACAAATATTTCTGGTGCCGACGAATTTGGGAAGGCGTATGGTTCTCAGCTGCGAAGTTCACTTTATCTTGGATAAAACTTATTGCATCGTTTGCAAGTTGATTTGCCCGTTTGCTCATCAGCGTGCATAGCTCCGAAGGAATAGGCGTATGAAATAATCGGTTACATAAAATCAGCGACTGACCGACTAGTTTCGATTGTTCGTATTTGTTGCAGTTATGGACAATCTTCTCCCAATCCAACTGCTTTCGCAGAAGCTGTTCGATATCGGACAGCCACCGAAGACGAAACCATCCATGTCTTGCCCCATGGCACACCAAATATTGGAACAGGTCTTCCATTTGCGGATGATATAATGGAGTAGAGGTCAAAGAACTGGCAGCTCTCCGTTCCCAGAGTTCATCAAAACCCGGTTCATTACCCCAATCGGAACTAAGTCTCCAATGAAGTTCAATTTCAATTCGCTTTTCTTTATTAAAGTAGGAAATATGATGGTCTCTCCATTTCCTGCCGTAAAGAAGACGCATTTCCTGAGCTACCTGATAATTTTCCTTTAACAATAAATCCTCGACTTTTTCCAAGTCGCGAAACGGAACCCAGATATCCAAATCCTTAGAAGTTCTAAGCGACACATCACCATAAATGGAAGCCGCCAGAACCGGCCCCTTTAAGATCATGGACCGAATTCCATTGAGTTCCAGCATTTGATGAATTCGTTCCAATTCATTTGTTAAACGCAGCATATCAAAAGTATTTTTTACATACTCGCCTTTAAGTTTCCCGATAATTTCCTGCGGCGCCAAATCCTCTTTTTGTTTACTTAACAGTGAATAAACCAAGGGGCGAACACGATGGTGGCCGGCTAAATCAAAAAAAAGCCGCCAATCCAGGTTTGTGTAACGACTCAAAATTTGTCTGGGGAGATCTGGAGCGTTTGCGATGCCGAGAATTGACAGCAGCAGCTGCAACTCCGCCGAGAACGATACAGCATGTTTGCTATACGGATTGTCCATCCTTCGAACCCCTTGCATTCTTATATCCTTCTATTACCTTACCGAATATTGCTATAACGGTGAAACGATGCATTTCCTCCGCACCCGTGAGCGTAAACTCTCCACTGCGAAGCCAAGCATGTGCTATCATTTTTCCGGCCTCATCCTTGCCCGTACCTAAGTAAAGCGTACTCTCAATCCGACGCCGCTCCAGCATCTTCATTGCCGCCATAGCCATAACCAGACATTTGCTCTCCCACAATGTGTATCTGCTCATCAGCCGAACCGCCTGCGAGATCTGGATAATGGTTCGAACCTGGCTCGGATCCGCCGTCTGGGAGGTTTCCAACATCGATTCCCCAAGTGAAGGAGCAATTCGTGAGAACGGCATAGCTTTTCGAATTCGTGCCCAGCCCAAAGCTACAAACGCTTCAAACAGAAGCAGCTTCGTTCCCGGCTTCAGCTTCCAAAAACCGCTGATATGTCTCCATATGGCAACTGGCAGAGGCCGCTTACGAATTGACTGCGACTTCATCTCCAACATGAATGAGCTGCTCCTCTTGCAAATTGTTCAAAAATTTGAGTACTTGTTCACGGCATTCGACTTCCCCGATCTCGTACTCTTCCATGAGCGTAGAAATAAGCTGCCTTACGGAAACCGGGTTTTCAATCAAACTCCAGATTCTTCCTCCGACCCGGCCCAAATTGTAGTATTTACCACTTTGGACACTCATCATAACGATGCCGCCATCCATATTGCTGATCAAATTCCCTTTCGTTTGAACGACAGTCTGGTCTTTTACGTCTTCCCAAGTCTTCATCTGCTATCTGCCCCCCTATTGGACGACTTCTAAAGTGTTGGATACAAGCTGGTGCGCAGTAAATCCTTCAGATGGTCTCCGCAGCTGATAAAGGTTAATTTTGCTCAATATTTGAGCTGTCACTGTGAAGTGCCATTGGTTTGCACCCAAAAGAGGAATTAAAAAATTACGGTAGGTATGGTTCTGAAGCACCGGAAATCGTTCCAATCCAACCAGATGCTTTCGTTCAAGCTCGCCGTCTCCACGAATGAGTTCAAATATACCCGCCAATGGGACGCTGGAAAATTGAAAAGATGACGGCACCGGCACGGCGAACTTGGCGCCCTCTTCATACAACGGAACAAACCGTTCCGCTTCCATGCCGAGCCCTTCCAGACTCGAATGCCACAATTTCTGCTGAGGATACGAAGGAGTTACCATCGGTGTACCTTCGGATGACCACGATACAGGAATGATATCATCACTGATTAATGAATAGCCTTGACTTACAAATGCGGCAGCAAGCGTAGATTTGCCTGCCCCGGATTCTCCGACGAAAGCATACGCCTTCCCATTTATGACAACGGCGCTACCATGCAGCGGAAGAACTTTCCTTTGCAGCAATAACGCCCCCATACAGCTTCCAAGCACGTAGAGCCGTACTTGGGCGATATCGGATTTCGGCATAGGAGTCACGATGATCTGCTTCCCGCCCCGAACGCAATAAAGGGCAACGCGGGGAACGTGGAAATAGACGTCGCCATCAATCACCTTTACAAAGCCTTCTACATGATCTTGAATGCCGGTCAAGTCACCATATGTAATGTTTACGTCCGCTTGTAGATCCGGGGCATCGCTCACCAGCAGTTCAGGCAAAGCGATCTCGCTTGACAGCAGCAGTCCGAAACCTGCATAGACTGTTTTATTTATAGTGGAAATAATAAGCATCGCCTTCTATCCGATTAGCGTTCTGTTTCTGTTTTTTAAAAGCAGCCCTTAAACAATTTGTTCAATTGCATAAGGGCTGCTTCTTAAAGCCGATTTGGTTCCCATCAGATGATGGGGATTAGGAAGGAAATAAATTCTAGGAGTCGTAGATGTCGAGGTCGACAAGCTTACCGTTTACGTAAGTAAAGTCCACTTTCGATACACCTGTGCCAGCCATTGTTTGGCTAACTTCGAGAACTTCCAGAGCTGGTGCTTCCCATACTTTCTTTTCCATGCGCATTCACCTCCTTTCAAGCGTGTTTCTTGACAAACCGATATACGATGATGCTGCGCATCAAAAGACGTATATCGGGATCAAAAGCATGTTCAGGGCGGGGTACTCCGCCGATTCTAGCCATAGCTTCACGAATCGCCTTGATATCCAGCAACCCCATCACCGCCGAGTCGGCACACAAACGCTGAAGCTCGTCGACAAACTCGCCCCATGCAGGGAGCATGCGGTGGAGCCAATCCACCCCTTGTACCCCCCGCACCCGGGAATTAAGGCGCACGCGATCGGGCAAGTACCCTTTTGTCGCTCTCCGGACTAACGAGCGTCCGATACCGTTTTGAACATATTGTTCAATAGGGATCGACAGGCAGAAGCGCACGACACGCGGATCGCAGGTAGGGTCCCGCTCCCACAATGAATACCTCTGCGAAAGCTTGGTGCTGGACGTCCCTTGCATACTGATAACGGATAAACCAAGAAAGTGCCTTTCCCGTTCATCCAGAATACTCGTTGAACTTTCCGTTAACCCGACATCATAATCTCGGAGCCTATCGAACACCTTCGTCCTCTCGGCAAAATCCGGGTGAATCAGCGGCACGATATCCGCTTGGGAATCGGAGCGAGCCGTTGGACGCAGGACCGGAAACGCGTGCTTCAACACACGAGGAAGTAACCGCGAGCGCCGAACCCCCATATTGCGGCTGAACAAGGTAATTCCCTGGTAAAACTGTACCCAATGCATTCTTTTCAACAAAAACGCATAGTAATCAATCGCCGAGCCCCAAGAGATGGTATAGTTCCCCCTGGCCCCCGTCAACATAACGCCGATTTGCTGTTGTGCGGCTTGTTCGTGGAAGCCTTTGATCCAATAAGAATTCTCATAAAATTTGTAGGGCATCTCGAGAATATCAAGCCAATCATCAACTTCAGTTAGAGGATTCTTGCCGGCAAAACTCAAATATTGATCGCGTATATTGCCGACGTGCTCTACCGTCGACCGGATGTAAGGAGATTCATCCGCCACTTCCTTCTTGCCGGTCCAATCCTCAAAATCGGGGACAGGCACGAAGCTGAACGTATGAAGCTGCTTACCTTCATTTCTTAACGCCTGCGCCGCAAAACTTACAACAGCACCCGAATCCAGCCCGCCACTAAGCGTAGCACCTACTTCACGATGAGTGCGCAGCTTCGACTTTACAGCAATATCAAACACGTCTCGAAACGCCTCTTCGTACTCTTCGTTGCTATTCAGCCACAGCTTCTCCTCCGGCACCAGCGTACCATAGGATGAAACCGTCAACTTACCGTTTCGATATGTTAAGGAATGACCCGGCGGTAGCTGCTGGATACCTCGGTAGACGGTCGATGAAGTGTCGGTGCAATCGAGCATAGCGGGAATAGCAAGAAATTCCGCTAACCATGCATCGTTTAACCCTTTATTCACAGCGGGCAAGGCAAATAACGGCGTTATTGTCGTGCAGAAGGCCAGCCGCTGCCGGTCCCTATTGTAATAAAGTGTCCTATTGCCAACCAAGTCGCGAGCTCCGAAGAGCATACCGCGCTTCTGGTCCCAAATCATGAATGCAAAGTCCCCGACTAAAAACCTTGGCGCTCTCACTCCCCACTTCAAGTAAGCGCCCAGGATCAGCTCGCTGTCAGTAATCCGATCTCGCATCGAAGATTCAATCTGCAGCAGCTGAACCAGCTCCGCTCGATTGTCGATAATCGCATCGGCAGTAATCGCTACTTGATGGCGTTCTTCATAGAACGGCAATCGTTCGTTTACGGATTCCGGCGTAATCCACCGGGCATGGCATCCAAAGAATACCCGACCTAAGGACCACATTTGCGAATCGTCTGCCGGCTGTTGCCGAATAACATTCATGATCGATCGGCTTTCTTCTTCTATTCGAAGAAGTTCTTCGCTCTCGTATACCATGCCGACAATCGTACTCATCTGTCCCCCCCGAAGCTTGGCGAATTCGTCCATTTGCTTCGACAAAATCATCCTTGAATCCATATTAGGATACAATATGTATATTGTCAATACGTTTTGATACTATTTGTATCAATCAAATTGCTGACTATTGTATGCCTTCCGTTTCATAATCATTCCAACGGTTCGACAACAGCTTTCGTGAACAATTTCAAATCGGTTGTGTTAAACTTTAATTGATTTATTAGGGAGGAGATCAATAGATGGAGATCGAGCGTCCGAAGCTCATCATCACTATTCTAAGCGGAGTGATTGTCCTGGGCATCCTTGCGTTCAGCTTCGTCGCCCTCGCCATACAGCGGGACATAGATGAAAAGAACCGGATCATTGAACTGCAGCAAGTGAAAGTTGAGAAACTGTCGGAACAAGTGAATCTGCTAACCAAAGTGTCCTGGATCGGCATTCTTCAGCATCAAATCGAAAATAGCGTCAGATCGAATCATTTTGTAGTCCGCAAAATTACATTCGGGGGAGATACGTTCACCGGCAAGCTCTCCGCCACTTTGGAACTTGATTCAGGCAACTCGATGCCAGGCAAGTTAAGAGCCACGAACAATTTCGATATGACCGACCAAGAGCTGCTGCAGGAACTCAACCATATATTAGTCGCCACTTCAGAGCTATATGACAATTTCAAAGCGGAAAACACCGATTTTCCCTTATGGCCCACAGGAAATTATACGATCAAGATCGATGATGCCGTGATCGCTTCTTACGTTAACGGTGAGCTGACACTCGTTCGAGGGTAAGAAGCGACATTGATATTATTCGGCGCCTCATGGTATGATACATTTTGTATCTACAAAATGTATCTATACGAGGTGGTTCCTTTGACTTTCCGCATCGCTCTTGCCTTGATCTGGTGCGCTGTCATCGCTGTATTTACAAGCACATTCAATCTGGAGCTGCTGCTGCAGCACCGAATCGTACTATTTATATTTAACCCCCATCCGAATTTGGGGGATTTTTTCGTCATGTCCGACTTACGGAAGATTCATCCGGATTGGGTAACCGTCAAGATCGGGCACTTCATCGCTTTTGGAATTATGAATCTTCTTCTATATAATGTATTTAGGAAGAACGCTTACGCAATCGCCGGCTCTCTTCTGTTTGCGTTTGCTACGGAATGGATCCAGCTCTATTTTAACCGGGACGGTCGTTTCTATGACATTATCATTGATTTGTGCGGTATCGTTACTGCTTATGTCATTATCGGCATGTATCAGTTCGTTAGATCACGCACCGCATCCGGATTGTCCAGTTAAGGAGAAATGCTCATGAGCCCTGCAGCGGAACTGTTTGTGGTCTTGGCAGGATTACTCGCCGCAGGTCTGCTAGCCTACTTGCTGCTTATCTTACCCACCAAATGGCTGAAGGTCGAACGCGTTCGGTTACCGCTCGGCCTGCAAGTGAAGATTCTTCAGCTCAGCGATCTCCACATCGAAAAATTACGCATCCGCCCTGAGCGTATCGCTGCACTCATTCAATCGGAACACCCCGACATGGTCGTTGTGACCGGCGATTTTACACAGAAGAGCATCTACTTACCGAAGCTCCGGCCATATCTGCAAGTCCTTCAAGAAAGCAATGTGCCCGTTTATGCCGTGCTCGGCAATCACGACCATCACATGCGTAAGCTGCAGCCCTTGCTGCAGATGCTCCAGAAGCACGGTATCCGGGTGCTGCGCAACGAGAATGTCCGGTTGGACCGGTTTCAACTCATCGGAATAGATGATTTCGGCAGCGGAAAGAGCAGAATCGCTCCTTCGTTTGCCGGTGTAACCGATGACCTGACCCGCATTGTCATTACGCACGATCCTAACATTGCACCGAAAATAAGCAATCGCTACGACTATGTAATGGCCGGGCATCTCCATGGCAAACAATTCAATATTCCTTACTTTTTCAAGCTCCGTCCCATGGGCAAGCTTCCCGCAATGGGCATCTATAAAGGACTGCATCGAACGCCCTGGGGGACCATCTATATCTCCAAAGGACTTGGGCAAACCGGTATTAATATCCGTCTCTTCGTTCGCAGCGAAGCTACCGTTCATGAGCTGTAAAGTGACATGGAATACTTTTTATTTTCGTAAACGGCAGGATTTTGTCGGGGGATGGCCAAATAGATGGAAGATAACGTTTGCAGTCGAATTTTGAAGGAGGACATTCCATCCGATGAGCCCGAAGCTGAACGAACCGGACGCGGTCCTGAAGCCTGCCCCCCGCAGTCCTATGGCTTTGTTTCTGTCCCTGCCGATTATGTCATGGGCGTTGTATGACTTCGCCAATACAATCTTCACATCGAATATTGTTACAATCTTCTTTCCTTTCTATCTGCAGGATGTCATCGGCAAGAACGAGATTATGAACCAAATAGCCAGTACCTTCGTAACATACACAAACTCCATTTCGAGCTTCTTCCTCGTTCTTCTCGCCCCCCTGTTCGGCGCCTGGATCGACCGAACCGGCAAGAAAAAAGCGTATCTGATTCCGTTCACCTTACTGAGTATTATCAGCACCCTGCTCATGGGCGCCGCGGCGAACTGGTCGACAAGCATCGAATGGTTCGGGCTCAACGCCGGGTTGGCACTCGTCTTAATCGCTTTTATGTTCGCCAAATTTTTCTACAACTCCGGACTTATATTTTATGACGCTATGATTTCGGATATTGCCCGCGGCAAAGAAGTGGCTGTTGTGTCGGGCTTCGGCGTTGCTGTAGGCTATGTGGGGACATTAGTGGGGCTGTCGGTATATCCACTTGTTGGCGAAGGAGCTTACCACAATGCTTTCATTCCGACTGCATTACTTTTCCTGCTCTTCTTCCTCCCGATTTGGTTCTTCTACAAGGAGCGGCCGCAGCCCCAAGCACCGGCTCGTTCTGCCGTCCGCAAGCCGGCCTGGTGGAGCGGCTACGCCGATATTGTACAAACGTTCAAAGAGGCGCGGCGTTATAAGCAGATTTTCCTGTTCATGATCGCCTACTTCATGTTTAACGATGTCGTTGCAACGGCTATCGCTGTCATGTCCATTTATGCCAAGGCTATCGTCGGTTTCACTACAGGCCAGTTCATCCTGCTCTATTTGGCCTCGACCGTATCCAGCATCATCGGCTCGTTCGTGTTCGGCTATGTAGCCCGCACGCTCGGGGCGAAGCGTGCCGTCACCCTGGTCGCTTTCCTGCTGATCGTTGCTGTAACCCTTGCATCCTTAGCCTACCATCAGGCAATGTTCTGGGTGGCCGGCTCGTTATACGGCGTTGCCATGGGCGCTATGTGGGTAACGTCCCGCACGCTGATCGTCAACTTGACACCGCCGGAGAAACGCGGACAATTTTTCGGTCTGTTCGCCTTCTCGGGCAAAGTATCGTCAATCGTCGGTCCGACGATATACGGTACGATTACACTGCTGCTGGCTGAAACCGGCAACCTGGCTTCGCGCATCGCGCTCGGTTCGCTGGTTATCCTTGTGATCATCGGATTGCTGTTCCATGTCCGGGTCAAGGTTGAGCAGGATTATGCGTAGAGCAGAACCATAGTCCCCATTGATCGACTTTATTCCGAAAAAAAGCAGGCACCTCAAGCCCCGGACTTCCGGCCGGCCAAAGGTGCCTGTTCGTTCATAAATCTTCAGATCCGGCAACAGCGATAATCAACAAAGCGATGACTATAATATGAAGGAAGCTCAAAGCCAGCTGGAAACCAAGCCTGCAGCGCGGCCAGTCCGCCGTACGTGAAGCCATCAGCTTGTGTATAGGGGAAACGATCAGCCATGCAACCGCCATTCCTTCCAATAACCATAGGGATATGGTTATAAAGGCCGGTCTATTGTTAACTGGCGGGATGAGAACCCACGAGAACGCTTCTCCGAACATCGTCAGGATGATCAGCATCCAGGCCAGCAAATGGACGAAACCCGCTAATGCAATATTGTACCCCCAATGTCCGCTATTCATAGAGCGCCTTATCTATTATTGCCCTGCCGCCCGACCAAATCACCTTGTTCGTCCAAGGCGCTTCCGGACCGCTCCAGAACGGATCCTCCGGGGGGAGTCCAAGCGGGAGGAACACAGTCATGCATAAATACAAGCTGCCTGTCGAGATGTACGTTTCGCCGAGCTCCGGCTGCTCGCCGTACAAGCCGATCGTCAGCCAGCCGTCTTCATCAAAGGTGCCCGGCGCGCCAAGCGTCCGTTCGATCACGGCCGTTAACGCACACCGGACCGCTCCGGGCTCCAGGCCATCCGGCAGCTCGCAGCGCAGCGCCATCTGCGCCAGCGCCTGAAACGCACCGCAGCGGTAAGCGAGCGAGCGTCCGATGGCCGGGAACGACCCGTCCGGCGCGATCATCCGTTCCTGCACCGCCGCATACCGCCGCGCTCTTCTGCGGACGGGCTCCCGCATCCGTTCCCATTCCGGATACCGGTCGCCGAGCGCCTCTACGATATCGAGAAGCATTGGGTGGATGACAAAGCTATTATAATAGTCCCAATGAAAATCCGGCCCATCTCCGTACGCCCCATCGCCGGCGTACCACTGCTCGTGCTGGCGAAGCGCGTAATGACCCGCATCGGATCAAAGTGCTCTCCGAGAGCATCCAGAGCGGTTTCCACCATAGCCGAAAACAACAGCCAGTTGTTAAAGACCGGCCGAATCTGTCTCGTTGCTTTCAAGGCGGCTGCGACATTCGCTTGAACCCGCGGCTCCAGCTTGCGCGCCAATACTCCCGGCGCCCGCAGCAGCGCGTGAGCCAGGAATGCCGCATCCACAACCGGCTGTCCGCCGTGCCGGAAATTCATATAATCCGGCGATTCCGGATTCGTCCCCGCTTCGATCGCTTGTCTTGCCAGCTCCGCCAGACGCTCCCTTAGCTCGCCTTCGTGACCGCTCCTTGCGCCATACTCCAGCCACGGGGCAAGTCCAGCCAGCGTTCGCCCCAGCGCCTCCAGGTGTGTATACAAATGACGATCTTCCGTCACTCCGCGCACCGGCATTCGCTTCTTCAGCTCACCTGCCGCAAGCGCTTGCAAAACGGGCTCAGCGACACGTCTCACATAATCCAACCATAAGGCTCGATCGTTCACCTGCTGCACCTCCGCGTTTGGGTTTCCTGGGTTCCATCCACTCCATTACCAACTTAACACGCTAGCTCTGCTTGACACAATAACAAGTCTACCGCTTTCCATAGAAATATGTTTCCCATCATTTCAAATGGAATAGAAAAAAGCCTTGAATGTAAATCACATTCAAAGCTTTCCTTGGAATGCGGTCGGTGGGATTTGAACCCACACGGGTATACACCCGCCACCCCCTCAAGATGGTGTGTCTGCCGTTCCACCACGACCGCGTATGCAATTAGAGTGAGCCATGTAGGACTCGAACCTACGACACCCTGATTAAAAGTCAGGTGCTCTACCGACTGAGCTAATGGCTCGAACTTGATAAGAAAATGGTGACCCGTAGGGGATTCGAACCCCTGTTACCTCCGTGAAAGGGAGGTGTCTTAACCCCTTGACCAACGGGCCGTATTAAGTTGTCCCTTAAGGCGACAAATGTTATTATAGCGGATTATGTCGATGATAGCAAGCACTTTTTTCATCCTAGTGCTTTTGTCGCTCTCGCGGCAGCAATCAGCCTAATAACAAGCAAAAGCTGCACGCCGGGAGTACCCGGAGGGCAGCTTCCTTCAAAGTCATCGTACGGAGAGAGAGGGATTCGAACCCTCGCACCGCTTACGCAGTCTAACCCCTTAGCAGAGGGTCCCCTTGAGCCACTTGGGTATCTCTCCATGGTGTGAATGGCTCCCCGAACAGGACTCGAACCTGTGACAACTCGATTAACAGTCGAGTGCTCTACCGACTGAGCTATCGGGGAACGGTAACCTTATTCTATTCAGTTTTGGCGGTCAAGTCAAGAGTATACGTTTGTAATCTGCCCCTGCATTTGCCACACGAATATTTCCGTACATCGAGCTTCTTCTTGCGCATATATTCCGTACCGCAGCGCGTACAAACGAGCTTATACCGGTATGGCAGCCGTCTCGGCCCGCGGCCGTCCGCGTGAGGAATCGACTGACAGTAACGCGAACCGCCGACCTGTTGGAGCAGCTGCTTAAAGTCCGCGTCCCGGTGCCGGTATCCTCGTTTTAGAATGTGCAGATGATAATGACATAATTCGTGTTTGATAATCTTCTCGACTTCCTCGGGACCGAACGTCTCCAGCTGGGCAGGACTGATCTCGATATCATGCGACCCGGTAAAATACCGCCCTCCGGTCGTCCGCAGCCGCCGGTTGAATCTCGCCTTGTGACGGAAAGGAAGTCCAAACGACGACAGCGATACGCGCTCCACCCAGTCTTGCAGCTGCTGATCATCCATGGCTCGGGTCTTGCGCCTCCTTTTTGCTAAGCTTCTACTTGAATTATGCCATCCCTATGGGCTACACTGTCAAGTAATAAAGCAATGAAGCAGAGGAGTGCGCCCTACATGTCCAAATTTCATTATGCCATTCTTAAGCACGGTGCATCCGTCGAAGCGGTGGAGTTCCCTTCAACTCACCTGTATCAGCTCACGGCTTTGAATCAGCGTTTGCACAAGGAGCTTGCCAAGCTGACCGCCGAGAGCGTTCCGCAGCTGCCTGACGTCATTGCCGAATGCGAGAAGCTGGAGCCGGTCGGTACGCTGCTGCGGGTCATCCCCGGTCTCGAGTATGTGAACGAACTGGAGCGGACATTCGCCGCAGTGGAGGAAAAGTCGTACCCCCTCATCTCGCTCCTGACGGAAATTCGCGCACTGCAGGCTCAGCTGGAACAGTGGTACGAGGAAGAGCTCGAGGACGCATAATTTCGCCCGGCCAAGCACACGGAACTGGGCCTCCCCATATGCTGTTAGTAGTCAAGCAAAGAAGGGGATGGCCGCCATGCCGCAATGGCTGTGCAATCAGCTCATGCGGGCGTTCTACAACAAGAACCGCCGGCAAATACAGCTCTTGAACGACAGCTGGTTCTTCTACAGAACCCGGCTGACGTCCGATGAAAGCGATATGAACCCGAATCCGAACTCGAATTAAAGCGAACATACGCAGGAAAATCAATCGCAAAAAGCCCCAAACGCAAATGACGTTTAGGGCTTTTTGATTTAATCGGCTGACACGTTCCGTTCTCATATTACACAGCCCCGCGCTTTGCAGCCGTCCGGTAACCGAACCCGTCCCGTCAAACGAAGCTCAAGCGAATGTCCGAGGGTCTGCCTTACGCTCCGTCTACTTTGGCTTCTTCATCGTCAGACTAACCCGGCCCTTCTTCTCATCGACCCCGAGCACCCACACCGTGACCGTGTCGCCGACCGAAACGACATCCATCGGATGCTTGACGAACTTATCGCTCAGCTGCGAAATATGGACGAGACCGTCGTTCTTGATCCCGATGTCAACGAACGCGCCGAAGTCGATCACATTGCGCACCGTCCCCTTCAGCTCCATTCCCGGCTTCAGATCTTCCAGCTGCAGAACGTCCGAGCGGAAGATCGGCGCCTCCAGCTCCTCGCGCGGGTCCCGGCCGGGCCGCTGCAGGCTGTCGAGAATGTCTCGCAGCGTCGGTACCCCGACATTCAGCTTCACGGCCAGCTCCTCCGGCTCCAGCCTTCCCAGCTTCTCCTTCAGCTCCGCAGATCCGAGCTGGCTTAGCTCTAGCCGCAGCTCGCGGAACAGCTTGTCCACAACATCGTAAGACTCCGGATGAATCGGCGTATTATCCAGCGGATTTCGTCCGCCCGGGATGCGCAGGAAGCCGACGCACTGCTCGAATGTTTTCGCGCCGAGGCGCGGCACCTTCTGCAGCTGCTTGCGGTCGACGAATTCCCCATTTTCCTCGCGGTATTTAACAATGTTCTTCGCCGTCGTCGCGTTGACACCGGACACATACGACAATAACGACGGCGACGCCGTATTAAGGTCAACCCCTACATGGTTAACCGCCGACTCTACGACGACCTTCAGGCTCTCCTCCAGGCGCTTCTGCGCGACATCGTGCTGATACTGCCCGACTCCGACCGCCTTCGGCTCGATCTTGACAAGCTCCGCCAGCGGGTCCTGCAGACGCCGGGCGATCGAGATCGCACTCCGCTCGGCTACATCGAGTTCGGGAAACTCCTGCTGCGCCAGCTTCGAGGCCGAATAGACGGACGCCCCCGCCTCGCTGACGATCAAATACTGCAAAGAACGCTGTCCCTTGAGCTCAGCAATCAGCGCCGCCACGAACTGCTCCGTCTCCCGCGACGCCGTTCCGTTGCCGATAACGATCAGCTCGACGCCGTATTTGGCAATCAGCGCCTTGAACTTCGCTTTCGCTTCTTCCACCTTGTTGTTCGGCGGCGTCGGGTATGTTACTGCGATCTCCAGCATTTTCCCCGTCGGGTCGATCACCGCCAGCTTGCAGCCCGTCCGATACGCCGGGTCGACGCCGAGCACAACCTTGCCCTTCACAGGCGGCTGCAGCAGCAGATTCCGCAAATTTTCCGCGAAAATCTGAATCGCATGCTCCTCCGCCTTCTCCGTCAGCTCCCCGCGCACCTCCCGTTCAATGGAAGGCGCGATCAGCCGCTTGTACGAATCCTCGACGACAGCCAGCAGTTCACCGCGTACCACCGACTCCGGACGCACATACTGCTTCGCGATATACTCGTGAATCCGGGCCGGATCGACCTCCAGGCTTACCTTCAGCACCTCTTCCCGCTCCCCGCGGTTGATCGCCAGCACGCGATGAGGCGGCAGCCGCTTCACCGGCTCCTGATACGCATAATACATCTCATACACAGACTCGACCGACGCATCCTTCGCTGCGGTATGCAGCACCCCATGATCGTGCGTATGCCGGCGAACCCAGGCCCGCACCTTCGCATCGTCCGCAATTTGCTCGGCGATGATGTCCATGGCGCCTTGCACCGCTTCCTCTGCGCTCCCAACGCCCTTCTCAGCATTGATATACTTCGCCGCTTCGTCCTGCAGCGATCCGCGCCGGGGCTGCGACAGCATCCACTCCGCGAGCGGTTCCAGCCCCTTCTCCTTGGCAACGCTGGCGCGCGTCTTGCGCTTCTGCCGATACGGCCGGTACAGATCCTCGACCTCCTGCAGCTTCGTGGACAGCTCAATCGCACCCCGCAGCTCCTCCGACAGCTTGCCCTGCTCGTCGATCAGCCGAATAACCTCCAGCTTGCGGTCCTCCAGATTGCGCAAATACTGCAGCCTCTCTTCAATATCGCGAAGCTGCGTCTCATCCAGCTCTCCGGTCATCTCCTTGCGGTAGCGGGCGATGAATGGAACCGTATTGCCTTCATCCAGCAGCCCGACCGCTGTCTTCACCCGGCCGTGGGCAATGCCGAGCTCCCCGGCCAGCTGCTTCAGAATGCGCTCCCGAATACCCGCCGTCTGCTCCTCCGACAGCTCCATTCGTGCGGCCTTCAGCTCTTCCTTCGTTAAATTTTCCATATGTACGCGCAGCCTCCCAACAAATAACCCCTATAAAAAACTAAAAACGAGGATCTGCGACCCTCGCCCGTACACGATCTCTATTCAGAATTCTATCAAACCCACACTAATTTGCAAAGCCTCGTCGACCTTGCCCATCGTCTCTTCATCGAGATGGGTAATTTTGTCGGTCAGCCGCTGCTTATCGATCGTGCGGATCTGTTCGAGCAAAATGACGGAATCCCGGTCGAAGCCGTGAGTTTCCGCATCGATCTCGACATGCGTCGGCAGTTTCGCCTTCTGGATCTGGGCCGTAATGGCCGCAACGATCACGGTCGGACTAAAGCGGTTGCCGATGTCATTCTGGATGATTAGAACCGGACGGACGCCGCCCTGTTCAGACCCGACCACCGGGGACAGGTCTGCAAAAAATACATCGCCACGTTTGACAATCAACGATCACACCCCGCTCACTAAGCGATCCAGCGCCCGGTCAGCCTCCACCTCCGCGATGAAAGCTTCGGAAGCCATGTGCAGGTTGATTTTTGCCATCTCCATATAACCCCGCTGCATTGACTCCCGCAGGCTGCGCTTCTTGCGCTCCATCAGGTATAGCTTCATCGCTTGGCGGATAAACTCGCTCCGGTTGGAGTTTTCCTTCTCCACGATTCCGTCTACTTCCTGGAGCAAATGGTCCGGTAAACTAATCATGATCCTCTTCGTATTATGCACATTGCTCACCGCTTCTCGCACCCCCGTAAAACATGCAAACCGGTATTACCAGTATGACGCCTATCAAGCAATATTATACAGAAGCATATATATGCAGCTGATATATCGCTTATGTAACCGACTTGTGCAGATCTTCTGTATTTACTACTATTCGCCGCAGCGCCGTATATTCCTTCCCGAAAGGTTGCAAACTCTACATGGTAAATGTATGAAACACATGCCGCAGAAGCGGATTGATCCGTTGTACGACACGGCCCTCGCGGGTATACACGCGCGGCACGCGGTGCGAAATCATGCAAATAATCTCATAATTAATCGTCCCCAGCTGATCAGCTACTTCTTCTACCGTAATCGTGTGCCCGCCCTGCGTACCGATCAGCGTCACCTCGTCCCCCTGCGACACGTCCGGCACCTCACTGACATTCGCCATGCATTGATCCATACAGATCCGTCCGACGATCGGCACCTTGTGCCCCCGAATGAGCGCCTGCGCTTTACCGGAAAGCATCCGGGAAAACCCGTCGGCGTAGCCGATCGGCAGCGTCGCGATTTTCTCATCCGTCGTAGTGTAGTATTTCGTGCCGTAGCTGACACCCGAACCCGGCGGCAGCGTCTTCAGGTGCACAATCCCCGTCTTCAAGCTGAGCACCGGCTTCAGCTCAATCTTGCTGCGCGCCACCTCGTCCGACGGATACAGCCCATACATCGAGATACCGAGCCGAGCCATGTTGTACGTAAGCTCCGGCGTATCGATCGCCGCGGCGCTGTTGCCCGCATGAATATAACGAAAATGCACACCCTTGCTTTGAAAATGATTCACCACCCGCGTAAACTTCCGGTGCTGCTCGAGCGTATACGTTTTGTCGAGCTCATCGGCGTTGGCGTAGTGCGTAAACAAACCTTCCACTTCAATCCCCGGCATATGAAGCAGACGGTCGATATAGGCGATCGCCTCGTCTTCACGGTGCAAACCGAGCCGCCCCATCCCGCTGTCTATTTTCACATGCACCTTCAAGGCGGAGGCCTCTCCGGGCTGGGCCGGATGCAGCAGAGCCATCGCCTCCAGCACCTCGGGGCTGTAGACGTTGATCGTGATACCATGCCGGCGGGCGAGCTCTAGGCCCTCCGGCGGCGTGTAGCCCAGCGCAAGGATCGGCGCATCGATACCGGCCTGTCTGAGCTCCAGCGCCTCGTCGAGGAACGCTACGGCTAGATAATCGGCGCCCGAGCGGATCGCCTGCTTCGAAATTTCCACCGCACCGTGGCCGTAAGCGTCCGCTTTGACAACGGCGACAATCGCGATGTCTTCCGCAAGCGATTGACGGAACGCCTTGATGTTATGATCGAGAGCATCTAATGAAACCTCTATATATGTGGGTCGATAATAAGAATCCACGTGTCTTCACCATCCTGAGCCTGACTGAGCGACGTGCGGAAAACCGGCCGCGGAAACATGTTTATTTTCAGTAAAAAAGTGCACTTTCTCATGGTAACGGCGTCTCGTCGCCCTGTCAATGCATCGATTTTACCAGCTGTTGGGGTAAGCGGCGTATATCTCTGCGGAACATGGCGTCTCCAGCCCTTGTTGGCAGGAGTGCCCGTTTGGAAGCGAACAAGCCCGCATCTCCGGGAGACGCGGGCTTGCTCGCTTGAAAGCAGGTTACTTACCTAATTGACCTTGCACGGATTGAGCGATCTTGAACATTTCGTCATCCGGCAGATCCGCCGACGACAAGCGGTACTCCACGCCGTCATGCGTCCAGATCAGCGTCTTCTTCTGTTCGCCGGACAGTACCGCGATCGTATAGCCAAGGTCGACGATATCTCCAGGCACGAGATACGTCTCACGCGCCTCCGGCTTCAGCTCCATCAGCGTGTAGTTGTACTTGCCCGAGTAACGGAGCAGAAGCGCCTTCTCTTGACCGACCGTAATTTGCGAAATTTGCTGCTGCTTCACGCCAGCCGGCGTATGGGTCGGCGTAATGATGCCGAAGTCCAGCTCTTTAGCCTCCGCTGCCTGCTGCTGGCCGTTTGCGGCTGCTGTGCCGGAGCCCGTGCCTGCAGCTGTGCCGCTTGCACCTGCTGCAGTACCTGTCACAGTGCCCTTGTCTGCCGCCCCTGCGCCGGCCGCCGGCGTCGTACCCTGCGCCGTGCCCTGTGCCGCTGTACCGGTAGTACTTTGCGTCACTGTCGTCCCAGTGCTCGTTCCCGTAGCTGTGCCGCCTTTGTCCGTTGCACCTGGGGCAGCCGTCTGGCTCGCACCTGCCGCAGTACTGCTCGCGCTGCCCGACTTACCCGTGGCCGCCGTGTCATGTGAACCTGCCGCAGACTTCCCGGCATCCGCCGCACCGCCACCTGTACCTGCGGCTGTTTGGCTGTCACCGGCCTTCGCCGCGCCCTGCGTCTCCTGCTTCGCCGTCGGCATCGTGCCCGGCAGCGTCATGCTCGTCATATTGCGCTGCATGTCGAACGAATCACTGTCAAACTTCTTACTGAACTCAAAGTTCGAGAACTCCACTTCGACCAGCACATTCGCATTCGCATCCGATACCTTGACCTGCTTCGGAGCGAGATTTTTCTGGTCCAGCCAAATCTTCTGCCGCACCAGCGCACTGTTCTGATAGTTCGCGGCGACGTCAAACACATAAGCCCCGTTATCCTCCGTGAACTGCCGTTCCTTGTCTGCCAGTATGCTGTCGGCCAGCGACTGGTACAAATACACCTGACCTTGGTTTTCCGGCCAGTTGCTCTGGAAGCGGAAGCTCTTATTCAAATGCGGCGTCAGCACGAACACCCCGTCATTGTTACGAAGCACAATTTGCGTAATGTCCTGCTTCTCATTCGTCAGCTTAATGCGGTAAAAGCTCGGCTGCTGATACCACACCTCCACCGCGTACTCCTGCGGCTGCTGACCCGTGTGGAGCGTCATACGGCCTGTCCCTTGATAGCTGTCCAATTTTCCGACGACCTGATCCAATTCCTTGACCACCGCAGCGGCGTCCTTCTTGCCTCCGCACGCGGCCAGCACTAACGTTACCACCATGATTGCCGCAAGCACCAAGCTGATCCGGCGCATTTCCTCATCCCCTCACCAAAATGATATCAACTGATACCATACCTATGAGGGGACTTGGCCGATTATGCAGACTAGCCCCGGGTTGTACGACAAAACAACGAGGTCCCCCATTTTTCCTTCGCCTAATTTCCGGCAAAGAAAAAAGAAGCGTATGGATCTCTATGCACCACCGCTTCTTTCCAAGTCCCAATTCATTATTTCAAAAAGAACGCAACTGCCGCAATAATGATCCCCCACAGCACCGTACCGAAAATCACACCGAACACAACGCCGCGTCCTACCGCCATTTGGTCGTCACCGTAAGCGTCTTCATTTTCACGCATGGGCCAAACCTCCTCGCATTATCTGCTAGTTCCAGTATGGGTCCGAGTAATGAGAATTATTCAACGACTCTTCAGGAACTTTTCAGGAGTTTTTCAGACTCGCTTCAGCTTCAAGTCAGGAGATTTTCATATTCGTATGCGATGATAAGGCCGATTATGCTCGATTATACCATGAAAGAGGAGCGATAACCCTTGTCTCGCAACAATCAAATAATGCTGCAAGCTTCCCGTGGCGCAGCCGCTTGCGTCGTCCTTCTGTTCCACCTGTCCTCCATGTCTTACAAATACTTTCACTATAATTTATTCGGCTTGAACGGGTTGGATCGCTCGGGTGGAGTGGATTATTTTTTCGTCCTGACCGGATTTCTCATGTATTGGATTTATGGCGATCGCATCGGCAGCCGAATGGATATTCGATCCTACACCGCCAATCGTTTGCTTCGAATTTATCCTTTGCATGGACTGCTCACCTTGCTCGTCATACCGGTCTACTTCTTGATACCCGGATATGAGCTGGGCTTCGAAACGCAGCCGGATGCGATCTTCAAATCATTGCTGCTTATTCCTCAAGAGCACGGTCCGATTCTGGGCGTCGCTTGGTCGCTCAGTTACTTTGTCTTATTCTATGGCGTATTTGCTTTGCTAATGGCCATTAATCGCCGTTCAGCCACACTGCTCCTTTCCATCTGGGTATGTGTTATTGTCGCGAACGCGCTGCAGCTTCCGGTGATTGGACCCGTGATCCGGCAGCATTTCTACTTGAACTTTCTGTTCGACAGTACCAATCTGGAACTGCTTGCTGGCTGTGCCGCCGCCTATTGGCTAAAGCGCTCCCAACGAAGGGGCGATGCAATGAATAGTCCCTCATCACTTCTATGGTCCGGACTGATCGGCTTCCCGCTCCTCTGGATTTTAAAGCACTTTGGTATCATTTCGGTGTCCCAATATTTATGGTATTTGCCGCCGTCTCTCTGTGTGCTGATCGGCCTCGCGACCGGATCCTTTGCCTCAGGCCCGTTGCCACGCTGGACTATCCTGTTGAGCCGACTAGGGGATGCTTCCTACACGATCCTGCTTACCCACCTGCTCAGTATCTCCGTGCTCATGAAGCTGGCTCATGGTTTGAACCTGACTCAGGGGGTTTCGCCTCTCTGGGTTAACCTTATAATCCTAATTGCTGCCTTGTTCATCAGCTACCAGCTGCACCTGTGGGTGGAGAAGCCCTTGATGACTAGTCTCCGAACACTCCTGCCCACACCCCGCAAAGCCCATTCCCATTAATGCAAAAACCCTGGCCGCCATTTCGCTGGCAGTCAGGGTCTTAGTACGCATTCCGATTCCCAAATCCGTTCACAATTGTTTTCCAAATAATCTTAATATCGAACAAGAAGCTCCAATTTTCAATATAAAATAAATCATACCGAATCCGTTCCTCGATGGAGGTATCCCCGCGAAGTCCGTTGCTTTGCGCCCAACCGGTAATCCCCGGCCGGATATGATGCTTCACCATGTACTTCGGAATTTCTTCTTTAAACTGCTCGACGAAATACGGACGCTCCGGCCTCGGCCCAACTACGCTCATATGTCCGAACAGTACATTGAAAAATTGCGGCAGCTCATCGAGACTCGTCTTGCGCAGGAATGCCCCGAGCTTCGTGCGCCGCGGGTCGTTCTCGACCGTCCACTGCGTATCCGACATTCCCGCCGGCATCACCTTCATCGTCCGGAACTTATACATCATGAAGGTTCTTCGGTTAAGCCCCACGCGCTCCTGTTTAAAAATGACCGGCCCTTCCGGAGATGTCACCTTAATCGCGATCGCTGTCGCCACCATCACCGGTAACGTCACGAAAATCGCGGCAAGAGAAAATGTAATGTCGAACAGTCGTTTGAAGAAGCGGTTCCGGAATTCATCGAGCGGAATGTCCCGTACATTAATTAACGGCATTCCGGCAAAATTATCGAAGTAGGGGCGGGAGGGCAAGTAGTCGAAGAAATCGGGAATGATGAGCGTCTTCACACCGGCCTTCTCACACACGTTAATGATTTGACCGTATTTGCGATGAGCATCCAGGGGCAGCGCAATGATGACCTCGTCGACGATATGACGCTCCAGGATATTGTCTAAGTCGTCTATCTTCCCCAAGATCGTTTTCTCTTCGCCGCTCTGTAGCCCTACGACCTGCCGCGAGTCTTCGTCGTCCAGAAAACCGACAATCTCAAAGCCAAGCTCCGGATGGTGCAGCAAGTTATTCGCAAACCGCTGACCAAGCGTACCCGCTCCGAGAATGAGCACGAATTGTTTGTTGTAGCCCTTCTGACGAATCCGCCGCAAAGACGACTTCATTAGAAAACGGTAAAAGGTCGTGAACAGCAAGCTATTGACCAAAAACAAAATCAAATACGAACGAGAAACGTCAAGCTCTTTAAACACATACAGAACGCTAATAAGCAGCAGCAAAGATACGATATGGATTTGTACCAGGCGCAGTACTTCAAAAGCAAAGGACTTCTTCCGCTTACCCTGATAGAAGTTAACCGAGAAGCCTAGAAAAATACTTATCCCGCCATAAATAACACTCCAAAGCAAGTAATGCTTGAAGGGAAGAGGTGTTTCATAGTAGATCAGGCCGCTATCAAACTTCAACCACCATGACAGCAGGAAAGCAAGCTCGATACAGATGAAATCGATAAATGCGTACAATTGCGATAAAAAGCTTTGGCTTTGCCGGATCAAACTGATCTCCCCCCTCAGTGATCCTATATTATTAAAGCAGTCTTGCCTTTAGCCACTCAAACGAGAATTTAACGGCGATCCCCGCCACGACTGCCCAATTGACGATAGTTGGGTATTTTTTCCAGTAATGTTTTTTATGGAACATATACATCGCTCGATGAAACTCGTAAATCATCTTCGTTGGTTTGCTGCGCCAGCTGGCGCGTTTGTGATGCAGAATCGTCGTACGCGGGTAGTAATAAACCTCCCAGCCCGCTCTCTTAAAGCGGTAACACCAGTCGATATCGTCACCATACATCCAGAAGTCCTCGTCCATCATGCCGACCTGCCGAATCGTCTCCGCCCGAACGAGCATGAAAGCACCGACCAGCACATCTACAGGATATTCTTCGTCAGGACTCAAATACCCAAGCTGATATTGATTAAACTTCGGAACCTTCGGAAAAAGTTTGGAGAAGCCGAACGCATAGTAAAATGAAGCCGACGGCGTAGGAAATCCACGCTTGCACGCCTTATCCAACGAACCATCAGGCAAAATCACCTTACAACCGCTTGCGCCAACCTTCGGATGGTTCTCCATAAAATCCAGCATAATCTGCAGCGTATCCGTTTGTATTTCCGTGTCGGAGTTCAGAAGGAGCACATACCGCCCCTTCGCAATCCGCATGCCCTGATTGTTCGCCCGAGCGAAGCCGACATTCTCGGTATTGGCGATGAGTACGACTTGAGGGAACTCCGCGGCGATTTTCTCGACGGAATCGTCACGAGAGGCGTTATCTATTAATATGACCTCATAAGAATAAGATGTCTTTGAGGCATATACAGATCTCAACGCCTGCAGTGTCAGTTCCCGAGTATTGTAGTTTACGACAAGAATGCTCAAATCCACTTCCGCCACCACCGAATCTATAGCTTGAGCTTGCCGAAGCCTTCTCCAAAGTACAAATCTTTTGCCAGTTCGTTAGCCCGAAGGAAAGAGGCGTGTGTACCCGCATCCGTCCACCAGCTCTTCAAACGGTCAAAGCTAAGCTCACCGCGCTCAATATAAGTGTTGTTAACGTCTGTAATCTCCAATTCGCCTCGAGCCGAGGGTCTAAGTGTCTTGATGATATCGAACACTTGGGAGTCAAACATGTAAATACCCGTAACCGCATAAGTACTCTTAGGCTGCTTCGGCTTTTCCTCGATCGATACGATGCGGTCGCCAGCCAGCTCCGGAACACCGTATCTCTCCGGATCATGTACGTCCTTAATTAAAATTTTGGCGCCGCGGCCCTGCTCCTTAAAGTTGCTTACGTAGGGCGAGATATCATCTTCAAACACGTTGTCTCCAAGAATAACCACACAAGAATCGTCACCGACAAAATGTTCGGCAAGCCCCAGCGCCTGAGCAATCCCCCCGGCTTGATCCTGAACCTTATAGGTGAATGTAACGCCAAACTCGTGCCCGCTTCCCAGCAAATTAACGACATCTCCCATGTGCTCCTTGCCGGTGACGATCAGAATATCCTGAATATCCGCTTGCAGCATCTTATAGATGGCGTGAAAAATCATCGGATACTTTCCGACCGGGAGCAAATGCTTATTCGTTACCTTCGTCAACGGATACAGTCTGGAACCGGTACCGCCTGATAATATGATCCCTTTCACGCTGCATACCCCTTTATCGCAAGTACTCCTTACGGGTTAAATATTCCGTGAGAGCCGTTTTCCACTTAGGCATTTTGAATACCGCTTGCAGCTTCTCGTTATTCAGTACACTGTAAGCAGGCCGTTTTGCTTTCGTTACATAATTGGCGGCTGGTACGGGAGAGACCTCCGCGGGAATGCCGGCTTGACGCAAAATCTCTACCGCGAACTCATACCAACTGCAGGAGCCTGTCGAGCAGCAATGATATGTTCCATAGGCCTGTACGTCTTGATCGAGAAACGCCTTCATAGCCCGGGCAATATCCAGTGTATGCGTCGGGCTCATGATTTGGTCCGCAACTACACTGATCGGCTTCCCCTCTTGAGCGATGCGGATCATCGTTTCAACAAAATTGCCGCCTTTTCCGCTTGCTCCCGCCTTGCCAAACAAAGAAGACACCCGGAATATGAAATATTTGTCGTGATATGCTGCAACAGCTTGCTCTCCCGCAGCTTTCGATATGCCGTAGATGTTCAAGGCGCCGGTAGCGTCCGCCTCAAGATACGGTTCATCCTTTTGGCCAGAGAAAACATAGTCCGTACTTACATGGAACAAGAGCCTTCCTTGCCTATTGCATGCTTTTGCAAGCTCAGCTACGGCAATGGAATTCACCGTGAACGACTTGAGCGGATAATCTTCACATTCATCGGTACGGTGGTACGAACTGCAGTTGATCAGCACATCGAATGACTGCTGCTTCAGGAAATGCCCCACCATCTCGGGCCGTTCCATATCAAGCTCCTCCCGCCCTACGGGTACGACTTCATATCCCAAGTCGGTCAGAAACACTTCCTGCAAATCCTGGCCCAATTGGCCGCCCGCACCTAACAATAAGATTCGCTTCAAAGGAATCATCCTTTTAAATTTCTATAATACCGCCGTACTTCTCAACCTCTTTAATTATGCGATGCCATTTGATAAGGTCATTGTACCACTTCAAGGTAATCGTCTGTTCCAGAGAATCCAGCTGACCAGAGACTAGAGCATCGTAAATCTCAAGCGCTCCGTCCGCGGCCGTCCACTTGGCCTTCCAGCCTAACGCCCGCTCAATCTTGTCAAAACTGACGCGATAGGAACGATGATCGGGATCTCCATACCATTCGATCTTGACATCGATCGGGAGTGCTGCGGCGATCTCATCTGCGAGTGGCCCTAGCTGGTAATTATTTTTGTCCGAGCCGACGTTAAATATCTGACCGTTAATCACATCATGATCGGCCGTCAGCAGCTTCAGCATTACATCCGTTGTGTCTTGCACATGCAGCATAGGCCGCCACTGCGTTCCGTCGCGCATCAGTGGAATAACGCCATTCTTCCAAGCACCGAGCGTCATCCCATTGATCGCCAAATCGAACCGCATCCGCGGCGAATAACCATAAATCGTTGCTTGCCGCATAACGACAACCGTGAAGTTGTTATCTACAAGAGGAAGAATACCCTGTTCTGCTTTCTCGTTTGCTTTCGCATACGTCGTCAGCGGATTCGTAGGCGACTCTTCATCAACCGTCACACTTTTGTCTACGAAGCCGTAGATGCTGCAGGAGGAAGGCAAAATGTATCGGCGTACACCGCACTTCTTCGCCATATGAGCCGTTGTGACACGAGCAATATGATTGATCTGGTACGTTGCTTCCTGGAACAGCTCCCCGCTTGGATCGTTGGAAATTGCAACCAAGTCGATCACTGCATCGACACCCGCGAACAGTTCTTCCCGAATGCGCCGTGAATCTTCTTTGATAATCGTAAGATTTTCGTGCGACTCAAGCTTATCTTCACCGAAAAAGAATCGATCTAGCGCCTTAACTTTATAGCCTTGCTGAAGCAACTTGGGAACAAGCACACTGCCAATATAGCCCCCTGCACCGGTTACAAGCACAGTTTGTGTCATATTGATATCCCGCCTCTACTCAAAATTAATTTCCGCATCCTTCAGACGAGGCTGCTTCATATCTTTATCGGACAAAATCGGTTTGGCGGTCGGCCATTCAATGCCAAGGTCCGGGTCATTCCATAATATTCCTCTATCATTCTCAGGAGAATAATACTCGTCAACCTTATATAAAATTTGCGTATTAGGCACAAGAGTACAAACTCCGTGAGCAAACCCCTTAGGCACAAGAAGCTGTCGTTTGTTATCTTCACTCAATATAACGCCGATCCATTGTCCGAAAGTTGCGGAGCTCCTGCGAATATCAACGACTACGTCGTAAATCGCACCGGTAAGCACCCGTACCACTTTAGTTTGCGCCTTCGGATTCAGCTGGTAATGCAGCCCTCTGATCGTGCCTGGTTCAACCGAAAGAGACTGGTTGTCCTGCACAAAGTCATAATGCAATCCCAGTGCTGCAAATTTCTCTTTGTTATAGCTCTCCATGAAAAATCCGCGGTGATCACCGAATGCCTGCGGTTCAATGATAAAGACATCCTTTAGTTTCGTCTCAGTCAGCTTCAATTCGGTAAACCCCGTTTCTCTTCAATGTGATCGACGACATATTTCGCGAACGGTATCGAACAAGTAAACGCCGGAGATACCGCGTTCAGCACGTGCATCGATCTATTATCGCCTTCCAGCACGAAATCCTGCACCAGTTCAAGCGTTTCTTTATTCAGCAGTTGTGCGCGTATACCCGGCCGCAAAAATTGTCCAAATCCATCCTTATCGAGTTGTTTCACCATTTTTAATGATAACCCAATAAACACGGACTTGCTATACTTTTTCATTTCCTCGAAGGCCAAGCTGCGGAAATTAAACGAGTTGCGCAAGAATAGCTTGGATTCGTAATACAAGATTTGGACAAACTCGTTAAGTTTAAAGCGCTGGAAGCCCTGGTAATTCTCCCTCCAGAATGCAGGAATCGCTGTCGGACCGATCTTGATGCTGTTATCGACGGTTTTGGTAAAATGAACGCCGAGGAATGGATTTTTCAAATTCGGCACAGGATAAATATTAGTTATTATATCGGTCTTATTCTTTGCATATTTAAGATAAATTCCTTTGAACGGAATGATGGTATATTTCTTGCCATAACCGAATTGGTGTGCAATTTGATCGGCATAAAGGCCAGCAGCGTTGATGAAATAGTCACAGGTGAACGTGCCATTATTCGTATGAATTTCGTTTCCGTTATGTTTCAAATATTGAGTATTGTAAAAAATCTTGACGCCCTGCTGGGCAATCTCATCGCGAAAAGCCTTGCAAACCTCCACAGGGTCCACCGATGCTGTATTAGGGGAATACAGCGCTTTCTCGTATGTCTTCACGTTAGGATCAATTATGGCGAGTTCATCTTCCGTTTTCCAATGCAGCTCAACACCATTGCGATCGCCGCGGCGCTTCAGCTCCTCTAAACCTTGAAGCTCCTGTTCGTCAGTGGCCACAATCACTTTGCCACAGTAATTGATCCTAATGCCATGCTCTTCACAATATTTGCGCATGGCAAAATTACCGTCCCGAGTAAACTTTGCCTTCAAGCTATCCGCCGTGTAATAAAAACCAGCGTGCAGAACACCGCTGTTCCGTCCGCTGGAATGTTGCGCTATGTCGGATTCTTTTTCGAGAATGGCAATTTTACAGAAATGCTTCCTACTGATTAATTCTCGCGCAATTGTCAGAGAAATAACCCCAGCTCCAACAATTAAATAATCGTATTTATTTTCATTCATCATGTTATCACCGAAGGGGTCTAATTTTTGGAGACAGCATCATAATACAATAAAAGCCTAAAGTTCTGATGAGACCATGTTTAGAGAGCTTTTGTTTTATCATGCCTTTCAATCTGTTCATTCTGTTCATTTCAAATAATGAAGAGACGCAATTAAGTAATTCCTTCTGCTCATTGGTTAAACAATCTTCATAATCGCTAATAAATGCCTTTCCTTGATTAACAATTTTTTTGTTTGAAGCTATAGATTTGTTGATATTACGCATTTGTTTAAAAAAATAAAATAGGCTATATTTTTTTGCCCCTGTATCATTCTTACCATGCTGTCTATATAGAATTGTACTTTTATTGATAAATTTGATTTCCCCAAAGGCGGCAGCCATTAAACCTATCCACCAATCGTGCATAATCATATTTTCATTATAAGTACGAACAAGCTCCAATAATTTGCGGTTGATGAGTGCGGTACAACCTGTAATATTATTTTGAATAAGCAGCTGATTCAATGATTTTTTTTGAGGGTGGATATTTTGATATTGCCAAAATGATTCATTGATTATATTTAATTTTTCGTCAACAACTGTCAAATCTGTATGAACAAGAGTAGGCAAATCTGGATCCGAAACTTTCATTTCTTCTATTGTGGACTCAATTTTTTGAGGTAACCACACATCATCTTGATCACAGAACATAACATATTCAGCTTCAACATACTTCAGTAAAAAAAAGAAGCTTTTGGCAGGCTTCATATTGCATCCTGATTGTTCTTCAATAAATAAAACCTTTTCAGGATATTTGCTTTTAAAATTTTTTATCACTAAGCATGAAGCATCATTTGATCCGTCATCCCTTACCACAAGTCTCCAATTTGTGAAAGTTTGGGCTTCTAATGAATTTAACAATTCAGGAAGATATTTTTCACCATTATATATTGATAATAAAATATCAACTCTCATATTTTATCCTTTATTCGAATTTTTCTTAGCTTTATACTTACGTACTAAATTACCTAAATTCACATAAAAATTTGGAAGTCTTCTCTCAAATCCTTCTCTCCAGAAAGCATTTTTATAAGATTGAATGTATTTTTTAGGAGATAAAATTGTCAGCGGACTTGGCGGCTTTGCTATATATCTTCGTGAATAAACATCCCCAAAGCCTTCAGCATGGACGATATCCCCTAACTTAATAGCTTCTTCTTTAGTTGGAGACTGCAAAAGATTGTTCAATTGAGCCAAAGAGACTTCAGGTGTCACATTTGTGCTTATTGACAATTTTGTTTTTAAATTCACAAAATCTTGAACAAAATCGAGAGCTGCTTGTTGAATTTCATTAACTATCATTATTTTATTTTCATCTTTTTCTTGCTTATCCAGTACTGGCTCAATCGTACCATTATTGCTTTTTGTAAATTTAATCACACTACCATGCGGAGCTGAATACAACAATTCAAATATTTCAACGCACGTTTTAATTGCTTTTTCATTTTCTACCGGCTTTCCCAAATGACACAAATACGACTCAATTTTAATACCTTTATCCGAAATATTTTTCGCTTTTTCAAAAGTACCTAAATAAAAACCGGTTATTTTATTTTTATTGCTTATTATATTCAATAAATTTTGTAACGAAAGCTGCAGACTACCATGCCACCCAATGTCGACAATGGCAATATGTTCGTCTTCTTTTCCTACAAAATCGATTTGTTCCAAATATTTCAGAAGCAAATCTCTTTCTTCTTTTGCTACTTTTTTAATTTTTTGGTTAATATAATAAAACAGCTGTTCTAATTTATAATAATCAGTTCCGGTAATAATGAAATCATGGATGTCATTGAAACCAACCTCACGGATCTCATTTATAACATCTTGAGGATTGACTCCAATCCTTTTCACAAAGTCAGCAACTTTTAATCTGCTTGTTCCGCTTTTAAGAAAATCCATTGTATTTTGGTCAAGCTTAGTTATTGCTGCAATATTTAAAGCTCTTCTTGAAGCATACATATAATGTGATTTAATTGTTGTTTGATTTGCTACAAGGTCAAAAGCTTTTTTCATAATATATCCATCACGAGATAAAAAGTAAACCTTATTAAACTTATTATTTACATGATTAAATAGCCATTCAGTAAAACCATAATAAAGAATACCTACATACTGATATCCGAAACGATACCAAAAACTCGCCGCTTGATTTGAACGATTAGCATAAAGCTTTTTATTTATAAGGCCTAACATCATGCTAAATTCCAAATTATTGCTGAGATCTTTAGGTATTGTTCGATTATTTGCTGAAAAATATTCGGATGTTTTTTGATAATAGATCGAATCAATTCCACAATTTTTTGCCATCTCTACATCAGAATGATAGTTATCACCGATATGTAGTACTTCATTGGCTGAAACGCCGGTAGAGCTAATCATATGCTTAAAAAGTTCACTTGTTGATTTCGTTTTTTTCAATTCTGAGGATAAATAAATCTCCTCATAACTTGTATATCCATTTGATTCCAAGATATTCTTAATAACCTCTAATGATAAATACATGTCAGAAGTAAATACAACCCTTACATTTTGCTGCAGGCACTTTTGATAAAATGAATAAATATATTCATTTCTTGTACAAGTATGTATTTCAAAATCAATTTCCATTTGTTTCAGTAGTTGTACTTCTTCATCATCAATTTTTAATGTAAGTTTCAACTCATCATATATTTCGTCTAACGTTACTTCAGTTAATTTTTTGGAGTTCCAAACTTTATTTCTTGCAGAGGACTCCGCTTGAATTCTTACATCCTTAAAGTTCCCAACGATCTTCAATACTTCATCTTTCCTAGACAATGCTTCAAATACATCACTTGGTTCAGCAAAGTAACGTAAGATAACAGTATCAAATATATCAAATGAAACAATTTTGTATTTGTTTAAGTTGATATTTCGAAACTCATTCATATCGAATACAATTCCCCTTTAGGGTTTTAATATTTTTCTTACAAGTTTATTATTTTTAATTTTTTCGACAGCTTTTTCCAATGGTGAAATTTGTGCATGAACAACTTCAAAGCTCTTTGCAATATTCACCAAAAACCCTAAGCCAACTTTATTTTGTTCTAAATCTTTTCTTAAATAATCGTTTCTGAGGAAAGTATCATAATATAGGTGCTTATTATTTCCGCCAAAAACTGAATTGCTATAATCGCCATGTTGAAGTGTTACCCTGTGATGATAGTATGCCAATTGCTCATGTATCACGTCTATATTGTATTTTTCGATGAATCTTAGATGGAAATCCCAGTCACCTAATACAGGTAAATCTTCACGGTAAAGCCCAATTTCATCTATAACTTCTCTCTTAAACACAAACGATATAGGAGGAAATACGTTCCCCGCTGCCATTCTGTATAATGTCACTGAATTTATCCAAGTGTTATAAGGCTCTTTGAAATCGATTATGACAGTATCATTTTCGATTCTTTCGATAATTCTTGTACTATGTGTTATTACTCCTTTAACATTTTTACTTTTCTCTACATTGGTCAAGTGGTTGACAGTTCTTTCAAGAAATGTGGGATGCCATGAATCATCATCGTCATGGATGACAATATAGTCACTTTCAACTTTCTTAATCCCAATATTGGATGCTGCCTCCATTCCAACCGACTCAGGATTGTGAATGGTAATGATTTTCCCTTCAGTATTGTATTTATTTACTAATTCGTTTACCGCATTAGGTTCACCGCCATCGTTGACAATGACCATTACCCAATTTTCATGAGTTTGTCTCGTTACACTTTCTAATGCTCTCTTTAATAAGATATTTCTGTTTTTTGTTCTTGTAATTACAGCAACTTTATTACTCATTTTTTATTTTCCTTTCTTTTTGTCCATATTTTTTCAAATACCTTTTTCAATAATGGTGTATTGATACTTTCTTGATACTTTTTCCACCATATACTTGTTTGCTCTGTTTGCCATTCCAAATCTCGTGCTGCCTCTTGATATTTTGACCACCAATAATCCGTTTGCTCTTTTTGCCAATCTCTATCCATACTATTACTTTGAGCAATTGTCCACCAATGATCTGTTTGTTCTCTTTGCCACGCAATGTCTTTTTTATGTTCTTCGGCAATATTCCACCAGTAATCCGTTTGTTCCTGTTGCCATTGAAGATCAGCTAAAGATTTTTGCGCTATTTGCCACCAATGATCCGTTTGTTCTTTTTGCCATTGAAGATCAACTAATGATTTTTGCGCTATTTGCCACCAATGATCCGTTTGTTCTTTTTGCCATTGAAAATCAGCTAATGATTTTTGCGCTATTTCCCACCAATAATGAGTTTGTTGTTTTTGCCATTCTAAATCATGTTTATTTTTTTCAGCAGAAACCCACCATAAATCAGTTTGTTCTTTTTGCCAGCGGTTGTTTAACAATATTTCTTTATTTATATAATCATCTTTATATGAAAATGTTGTTTTAGATTTGTTGTTACGGCCTATCATGACTTTATCCTGAGTTTCGGATTTGTAGAATAATACACTAATTTTATTAATCCATGCTTTACGCTCTTCAATTGCCTTGCTGTAGTCTGTTATAGTTGGTTGAATAATAAATTCATCTAAAGATAAAGGGTTGCCAAGCCCCGCTTTTTTCTGAACATAATAAGGATTTAATGATACGAGGTAACATGGAATACGTAGAAAGTTTAAAAATAATGTTGTGTGATAGGAAGAGCTTAATCCAAGGACCCCTCTTATTGTGTTAAAAGCTTGCTTTGAGGGGTTGGAATTCTCATTATATTCCAATGCCAATTTTGCTATATCGACCACCACATATTCGTGAAACGGGAAATCATCTTCCATTTCAGCAATGGACTCTAAAGTGTCTTTCACTGAAAATCGTTGATCCTCGTATGCATGGAGCACTTTGATGGTATGTGTCGGATATTTCTCGATCACTCTTCCAATATTATCGAGCAATGTTTGTTTGGCCGCTTTAAATTCGGAACCAACAGTATAAGAAGATGTGTTCATATGAAGAAAAATAGTATTAGGTTTTTCATCCGAACTATTGTTATGGTAAGACGCGATATCGAGAAAAACCTCTGTTGTATCGTCAAAACTGTATTGTAAATCTACACTATTTATTTTACTTTTTAATAGCTCAAGTGAGTTTTGGTCCCTGGTTCCTACTATTGTAGGTTGGTATATATGGAAATGGTCAACAAGCTTATCAATAAATTTATTATCTAACTGCTGCCCTGAAATCACATAGCTTTTTATGTCGAAATAACCAAACAAACCTGATACAATATCCAGATATAATTGCCCCCAGTTTTGGTTAAGAATACCGCCACCGTATAGATGCAAATTATTAATGTTATCCGATTCAATAACTTCCGTTAGACCTGGTAAAGACGCTTCTTCATAATTGTTTTTGGAAATGAAAACAATTCCATTCACACCAAACCAACGTTTGATCTTTTCGACGTAACTTTCATCATAGATACATTCTAATTCACAAATAATAATCGGTTCTAGACCCGTCTTTTCTTTATGAAACTTGATAGCGCCTTTTAATTGTAAAATATCGCCAAAGTTACTATAACCTAAATAACCTCCAAGTAACAAAACCTTTGAGTTTCCATTGTTGAGAATTCGGTTAGATTCTTCATCTGAGAATAGTAATATCTCATGTCGCATTAACCTCAACCTCAAATTCTTGTTGAAATTTAAACCACATAGGTCTTTCGATGTCTGCAATCACTTTAAATACCGCGGCAGTTTCATCTGTATACAGAAGAATATGGTCGCTTCGATCCCATTGCGATACTTGATCCATTCTTAGTGTTACAGAATAGGATTGTCCGCCTCTTAATATCATTCTGCTGCGGAAAGATACATGGACACTTTGCCCCTTGTTTACTTTCATACTCTTCCTGAACTTGTTAAATATACTTTCGCCAGTTAGCTCGATTCCATATTGATCTGTAATGAGGAACCCGATACTGAAATTATCTATCGAAGTCAATGCCGTAACTTTAATATCAATTGTAAATTCCTCACTTTGTTCAAGTGACTCGACAGGTAAACCTTCAGAATTTCGAATAATAACATGCTCAACACGAACGGCCTCATTACTCTTAATATCATTGGTGGCATGTTCCAAAGTTTGCATCTGCTCAGTTGTCGTTTCGATTTCCTCGTTATTAGTTTGCTTTATATCATCAAAAATCAACCTATTGTGTTCCAAATAAATTTCATTCAAGTAGGCATTCGATACTTTGGACGCATCATCAATAAGGCGAACTTTCCCATTTTCTAACCATATTCCCGTCTTACAGAGACTTCTAATTGCTTCAGGAGAATGGCTCACAAAAAACAAGGTTACCCCTGATTTAACCATGTTCTTGATTTTGACAATGCATTTGTGTTGAAAAAGCGCATCGCCAACGGATAAAGCTTCGTCGACAATTAGAATGTCCGGGTCTGAATGAACCGCAACAGAAAATGCCAGTCTGACGAACATTCCACTGGAATATGTCTTTACTGGCTGATCAATAAATTCTCCTATGTCTGCAAAGTTTAATATTTCGCCCATACGTTCGTCGATTTTTTTCTTAGATAAGCCGAGAATGCTTCCGTTTAGATAAACATTCTCTCTGCCAGTAAACTCAGGATTAAAACCGCTGCCTAGTTCAAGTAATGCAGCGATCCTTCCATTGACCACTACTTCGCCAGATGTTGGCCTTAAGATGCCGGCAATAATCTGTAGTATTGTACTCTTACCAGATCCATTTCGACCAATTAATCCGATAGTTTCTCCTTTTTTCACATCAAAAGAAACATTATCGAGAGCCCAATAATCTTTATGATAATTATTTTTATTAAGGAAAGTTTGTTTTAACCGATCAATAGGCTTTTCAAACATATGAAACGATTTTGACAAGTTTCTTACTGAAATCGCCAATTCAGAGGACATCTGCGAACCCCTTCCTTGTTTTTTTGAACCACATCAAGCCCCCGAGGCATATGACGAGACTAATGAATAGACCAATAATGAAAAAATTCCAGTCTGGAAGCTGACCCCAAACCATTATTTTTCTCATATCTTCAACAACATAACTTATAGGATTTAAATAATACAGTGTTTGAATTCCTTTATTAGGGATGCTGCTAATAGAATAAAATATTGGGCTCAAAAACATAAGTGCTTGTAATGCTAAACCAATAATGTGGTTGATATCCCTTATATAAACACCGAGGGCGGAAAAAAACCAACTTAATCCCAAAGATAGCAGAATCAATGGCAAAATGACTAAAGGTAAAAAAACCACTGTAACGTGCAAGCTATGCTGAATCAACATTAGACTCAATAATAAAATGACAGCATTTATTAAAAAATGAAATAAAGCAGACAAAACTGAAACTATTGAAATAATTTCCAAAGGGAACACTACTTTTTTTACATAATTTGAATTGTTTAATATTAACGTAGGTGCCCTACTTACAATTTCGGAAAAAATGTTATATGCGATAATACCACTAAATAGTAGTAAAGCAAATTCTAATTGTCCAGTGGTTTGATTTTCCCACTTAGCTTTGAAGATTACACTAAAAACAAATGTATAAATCACCATCATGACGATTGGTATTATAAATGACCATACGATGCCTAGATATGACCCCCTGTATCTACTTGAAATCTCTCGTTTAGTCAATTGAGCGATTAATTCTCGATTATTCCAAAAAAGAGCTATGTTTCGTTTTATCATTTCCATATTCCTCACATAGTTTTTTTAGCTAGCATGTATTTATCAATAACCGCCGCTTGCCATTAACATGAATAGCCTTCCCCTCGCCCATATGATAGAATATTGTCGAATCGATACGAGAGGGAGAACAAGAAACAATGAGTACAAAAACTAATGTCTACGCGGCGGGACGAAAGAGCGAGATGTCCGCAACTGTCGAGAAAAGCTCGATCATTTTCTGGATATTGAATGTTTTCGTAGTTGCATTTCTATTTTGGGCGCCGTTCCAGAGAGGACTGTTTAACGGCGGGAACTATGAGTTCGAACGGCCGATTTATAGCAGCTTGGTATGGACGGCAATTATTTTATTCCTGTCGGCTCTACTTTCCTTCTTCATCTATCGCATTCGCGATCAGAAGGATGTTTTAACAGCTCTTGTGCTTTTCATGCCGCTTTCATACACCGTCTCTCTGACTACAGCGGCTTCTAGCTTACTTGCTGCGAACATGGTGCTCATACAACTGTTGTATGCCACCTTCTTCATCTTAGGCGTTTTTCTTACAAAAAACAAGCTTGGCACGTCGATTGTTGTCGGGAGCATACTAGCGTCCGGCTATATCGTAGTATTGTTCGGTTTGCTCTATTGGCTCGGAAATAAGGAGTTTATCGATGCGATCGTCGGCTGGTTTGCGTATATGGATCCGGCGACAAATGATTACCGCGACGCAGTTATGACCGACTCAAACGGTCTTCGTCTGACCGCTGTGTTTCAATATGCAAACTCTTACGCCGCATTCCTAATTGCCTTTATGCTAGCTGCTCTGTTTTATATTGTGAAAGCCCGCAAATGGCACACAGCACTTCCCCATGCTCTGATGGTGGTGCCGATTATTGTTTCATTCTGGCTTACTCTGTCCCGCGGCGCTTTGGTCATTGTACCGGCAGTGTTCTTGGTCATGCTGTTCTTTATGTCGATTAAGCGTCAAATCATTTCCATCCTGAATCTTGTTCTTGGCTTCGGAGCCTCTCTCTTGATTCTAAGTAAAGTGACCGAGGTTGGTACACAGTTGCAAAAACAGCCTAGCGGCGCTTTATCCTGGGAAGGCTGGTCGGCTTTGTTAATCGCTTCCATAGTGTTCGCTGCGTTTGCCATCGCTATACAGCTGTTCCTAGAACCGCTCCTTGAACGGTCTACCGGGCGTTTCAACGCTCGCAAGTCGGCACCGTTCATTCTGCCGGTAATTGCAGTCGTAGCTGCTGCTCTAGGCGCTGTTCTGCTTTTAGGCGATACTCCTGTTCGTAATATGCTCCCGGAGAACATTAAGTTCCGTTTGGCGAATATCAACTTCGAACAGAACTCCGTATTGGAACGGGTGACATTTTATAACGATGCGATGAAGCTGTTTAAGGACTATCCGATTATTGGCGCCGGCGGCGGCGGCTGGGCCGCACTTTACGAGAAATATCAAAACAACCCATACACGAGCCGGCAGGCGCACAACTTCCTTCTGCAATATTTGGTTGAAACAGGTTTACTCGGTTTACTGTCGTTTGTCGGATTTGTGGCTGCCATCTTCTGGTTCTATATCCGCAGCTTCATCCGCAGCACGGCTGAACAGCGGGATCAATATTTCTTGTTCTTTATTGTCGCTGTTGCTCTGCTTGCACACAGCTTAATCGACTTTGATATGAGCTATGTATATTTGGGCGCACTTGTGTTCTTAAGTCTCGGCGGTATTCTAGGCGGTACGGATTCGCAGCCGATTCGTATCCGTACCGACTCGCTCGTTCTGCACAAAGCGTTCCCAAGCTTGCTGCTACTTCTTTCTGTCGTCATGTTTATTTTCTCGGCTCGACTTCTTGGTGCGGATTCTGATTATCGCCAGTCGCTTGAGATTATTAAGACAAACAAGAATTACAACGATATCGTCCGCCCGCTTGATTCTGCGATCAATCAACATCCGAATCATCCAGATTACGTACTGACAGGTCAGCTCAGCAAGATCGGTTTGCTCGTACAGGTATATAATCAAACGAAAGACGAGAAATTCATGACGGAGGCGCAGACGCTTCTGGACAATTTGGCGAAGGCTGAGCCGCATAACCGGTCAGTCGTTCTACAACGGATCAACTTCTTGCAGATGCAAAATAAGCTCCCGGAAGCATTGGATCTGATGACGAAAGAACTGCCGAACTTCCCGTGGTATATCGACATGTACGAGAATCAGATGGCCATGAGCGTTGATTTGGCTAATCAGAGCCGTGCGCAAAATAATTTGCAAGCCGCGGACAAATATTTGAGTCTGGCTCTCGATTCCTATAGTACGGTTCTCAAGCAAATTGAACACTTGAAGACATTGCCGAAAGGTCAGCTTCAAGGTCGTCCGTTTGACGTAACGCCTACTATCGCTATGCTGATCGGTCAGGTTCACTATGCAAGAGGCGATTTTGCGGCGGCAGCTGCTTTGATGAAGCCTTACGTAACCGATAATATGGATGATGAAGTAAACCGTACCCTCGTTCGATGGTTTGTGGCCTCCCTTCAGAAGCAAGGCCAAAACGACCAAAGTCTATATGACAAGTTAATAGCGAAGGACCCGAACGAGAAGAACGTCATCGCTTCGATCCTCGTGTCCAATACTCAGATAAAGTAATCAACGGGTTGCAAAATAATCAATGGCACCACAGGGAGTGTGGTGCCATTTTCGCGTTTGGGACGAAATCGGCGATGGTTTAATCGATCAGGCATTCGAACCGAAGCGGCCGCTCAGCAAGGCTGCTTTTGGGAATTAAGATGGACCAGGAGTCCGGCACATTGAGGTGTCGGACACTTTTACGTAGAATTCGTCTTACTTGTCAGGTCTCTGACTAGTGTAATTGCGTACCCTTTTATCGCTTGAGCTAAATACCGAACCCACGCATAAGCGGAAAAATAAACTGTACAACACTAAGTCCAATACGGAACCAGCTGCCCAATCCGCCGAACAAGCTCCCGCCTCCGGCTGCTTGCGCTGCTGTACCCCCGCCCTGGCCGCCTCCGTTTCGGAGCCCTCCTAATCCACCGAGTAATGCCCCTAATCCACCGAGTGCGGCAATTTGCGCTTTAGCTTCGTGAGGACGTGGTGACACTTTGCGCTCGCCGCGCTGTCCATGCAGGACGAGCTCGTTATTTTCGATGGCAGAGACGTAACCTCCAATAACACTCCCATCCTTGAGCACAATACATACCGGCATTCCGATGTAGCGGCGGTATTCTTCTGAATTTGGTTTGTGATGTTCCAAAAATTCACGTCCTCTCATCAAATCAAGCGTATATCCAGCATATGAACAAGCTAGTTCCATGGCTTGTGCTGCTGTACTGCAGATCCAAACTTTGATATTTCTTTATCTCCAAGAACGCTTGACACCTCTCCCAAACGCTGGTAGTATAGGGAACAATAGTTCTTATCCGACTTGCTTACGAGGAAGCACCCGTAAGAAATGGCTGAAAGTCAGCCTTTTCTTGCCGGGTGTTTTTTTGCGTTTCAATCGGGTCGGATAAGAGCATAAATCAAGGAGGTTTGAAGAGTATGTGGAATCGATTGGTGAGCAAGGTACTGTTGGTGGTGACGGTTTTCGTTTTAACGGCAGCTTCGTCCGTGAGTGCGGCATCGGTGGAGATGAGCAAGACGACGCAAGCTGGATTTGACAAGATGGTGGCATCTGCAGATTCTTCGTTAGCCTCGAGAATATCTCAGCAGTATCAGGATTTGCTTATGCTGCAGCAGCAAAATGATCAATGGGATGAGAAGTTGACTGTTATCAACAAGGAAAATGCGGCTCAGCTCTCTCAGTTTAGCAAAGATTTGAAGCAGCTGGATGCCGATAAACAGGCACGACTCGAAAATGAATACAAACAAGCAAAGGAGCGCTACCAGCCTTTGTTTGATTCGTACACTGCTGTAAACAAACAGATTACTTTCGCTCGATGGCTCAAAGGGAAAGAGGCTGTTGAGCTGCTTCGCGCTCAAGCGGCTGCATTGAAAATTCCGGTTCAATTAGCTCGGCAAGACATTAAGAACAAGTTGGACGCATGGAACGCTGCCAAGAAGGCAACATCTCAAGTGGCCGCAAAAGTCAAACAGACGATCGCAGAGACGAAGCCGCTGCAGGATCAGATCAAAGCAAAGAAGAAGTCGATTACAAGTTTGAATAGCCAGGTTAAGACAGCATGGAAGCCCTTTTCACCGGCAGTCAAGAAAGGGGATACGACTGCGACTTTAAGTTCTTTGTCGGGGGTTGTTTCGTTAACCCGGCAAAAAAATGTACAAAAAGAAGGTATTTATGCTTTGGAAATTGGGATTCGGGATATTTTGCAGCGGGCGAAGGCGCAGATGAAATAAACAGAAACCTTTGCAAGCGAAATATTTCGCAATAATAAATTATATTGTTTACAATCTCGATGCATGTTATGATGAATTCACCATCTTCAAGTGGCGTAAGGAGCTGACTAAATGAATGACCGTCAGTTGTTAGAATTAGTGTTGGAAAAAGTTTCAGGTATAGATGCCAAAGTAGACAGGCTGGAGACGCGGTTCGATGTGCTGGAGACACGGTTTGATGGGCTTGAGGAGCGATTCGATCGCCTAGAAGTTAGGGTAGAACGAATTGAGACGGATGTCTCACACCTCAAACAAGCGGTAGCCGAACTGGACTCCGATGTTAAAGAGTTAAAGACGGATGTGGCCGAGATTAAATCGGACGTAGCTGTTATGAAGACGGATATCGCGGGGCTTAAGTCGGATGTGGCTGTTATGAAGACGGATGTGGCTGAGCTTAAATCGGACGTGGCTGTTTTGAAAACGGACGTAGCGGACCTCAAAGGTAACGAGAAAATCTTCCTGCAAATGTGGAGCGAGCATGAATTTGCGATTCGCGATCTAAAGCAAGGCTCTCTATAACTTTCATAACATATATGAAAAAACACCCCGCGAAATCGCGGGGTGTTCGTTTTATACCGGGATCCGGCTTATTAGAAGCCGCCCATACCGCCCATGCCGCCCATATCAGGCATTGCAGGACCTTTTTCCTTCTCTGGCTTGTCGGCGATAACTGCTTCTGTTGTCAGGAACATAGCAGCTACGGATGCAGCGTTCTGCAGCGCAGTACGCGTTACCTTCGCAGGGTCAACGATGCCGGCTTCGAACATGTTTACCCACTCGCCGGTTGCAGCGTTGTAGCCTGTGCCAACGGATTCTTTCTTCAGGCGCTCAACGATTACGGAGCCTTCTTGACCTGCGTTGGAAGCGATGATGCGGATCGGCTCTTCCAGGGAGCGAAGAACGATGTTCACACCAGTCTTCTCGTCGCCTTCAGCTTGAACAGCTGCTACAGCGTTGTATACGTTCACGAGTGCCGTACCGCCACCGGAAACGATACCTTCTTCTACCGCAGCGCGAGTAGCGTTCAGGGCGTCTTCGATGCGCAGCTTGCGCTCTTTCAGTTCGGTTTCGGTTGCAGCGCCTACTTTGATAACGGCTACGCCGCCAGCAAGCTTGGCAAGACGCTCTTGAAGCTTCTCTTTGTCGAAGTCGGAAGTTGTTTCTTCCAGCTGCGAACGGATTTGAGCGATGCGAACGCCGATGTCGGCTTTGTCGCCAGCGCCGTCAACGATGATCGTGTTTTCTTTGGATACGCGAACTTGGCGAGCGGAGCCGAGCTGCTCGATGCGAGTCGACTTGAGCTCAAGACCGAGTTCCTCCGTAATCACTTGGCCGCCTGTCAGGGCAGCAATATCGCCCAGCATAGCTTTGCGGCGGTCGCCGAAGCCAGGAGCTTTAACAGCTACGCAAGTGAATGTGCCGCGCAGACGGTTAACGATCAGGGTTGCTTGTGCTTCGCCTTCTACGTCTTCTGCGATGATCAGCAGCTGCTTGCCGGATTGTACGACTTTCTCCAGGACAGGCAGGATCTCTTGGATGTTGGAGATTTTCTTGTCCGTGATCAGGATGTACGGGTTGTCCAGAACAGCGATCATTTTGTCGGTGTCAGTGATCATATACGGCGAGATGTAGCCGCGGTCGAACTGCATACCTTCAACGACTTCGAGGTCCGTTGTGAAGCCTTTGGACTCTTCTACGGTAATAACGCCGTCGTTGCCGACCTTCTCCATTGCTTCGGCGATCAGCTGGCCGACTTCTTCGTCAGCAGCAGAGATAGCCGCAACTTGAGCGATCGATTGCTTGCCTTCGATAGGCTTCGCGATGTTTTTCAGCTCGTCAACTGCAGCTTTAACCGCTTTGTCGATACCTTTGCGAACGACCATCGGGTTTGCGCCTGCAGTAACGTTCTTCAGGCCTTCGCGGATCATAGCTTGTGCCAGTACAGTTGCAGTTGTCGTACCGTCGCCTGCTACGTCGTTGGTCTTCGTTGCAACTTCTTTAACGAGCTGAGCGCCCATGTTCTCGAATGCGTCTTCGAGCTCGATTTCCTTCGCGATTGTAACACCGTCGTTTGTGATCAGCGGGGAGCCGAATTTTTTCTCCAGAACGACGTTGCGGCCTTTAGGACCGAGGGTTACTTTCACAGCGTTAGCCAGGGCGTCAACACCACGCAGCATCGAGCGGCGTGCGTCTTCGCTGAACTTGATTTCTTTTGCCATGTTCAAGAACCTCCTAATAGAAAATGGTTACGTATTCTTGGTTGAGCTTTAAGTAAATGCGATGTATGTGCACCGCTAAATTAGGCTAATACGGCGAGGATATCGCTCTCACGCAGGATGAGCAGCTCGCGTCCTTCGTACTTCACTTCAGTCCCTGCATATTTGGAGAAAATGATCCGGTCGCCTTCCTTCACTTCCAGCGGAACGCGGACTCCGTCCTTCAGCGCGCCGGCGCCGACAGCTACGACTTTGCCTTCTTGCGGCTTCTCTTTCGCCGTATCCGGCAGCACGATGCCGCTTGCTGTTGTCTCCTCTTTTGCAATGGCTTCAATGACTACGCGATCACCCAACGGTTTGATCATGAGAAAATTAGCCTCCTTTAGATTGGTGGGATGTAGTGGTTTAGATTTATTAGCACTCGTAAGTGGTTAGTGCTAACAACACTTTTTATGATACTCAGATTTGGGCGCGAATGCAAGGGGGTTTACATATTTTTTAGGTTGACTGGGGATATAGGCCCTTGCTTGCCACACCTTCAACAGTGTATCCATGCGCAGGGGAATTATTCCAGTTATTTGGAGTCTATTTCATGAAGGTATTCGGCTATCTATGGAGTAAACGGTAAGCACGATGTCTTTGGGTTCATACGGGGTTAGTTTATTGGGCAGCGACTTTCTTCCGAGTACGGCACCAAGAAGCTGTTGCAGCTGCTGCTGACACATACGTGGTCAGTTCTCCACATCGTCGTAGGCAAATCATAATATTCTCCACCCCTCGATGATTAGGTGGTTCTGTCTGAACAGATTGCTTGCGAACTGCCTGCGGCTCGCGTCGCGGCATGCAAGTTGTCCCCGTCGATTTCTATGTCAATAATTAACGGTGGCAAAATATATGCGAAGTCCAAATAGCGTGTCGAATTGAGGGATCAGCTTGTCGAAGCTGCCGAGTGCCGGGATCATGTACTTGCCTTAAGTAGAGCGGCTCTGCATGACCATGCCCCTCCTTAACTGCCTCAAACTTTCCCCGGTTCTTTAGCGGCAATGACTTTGAAACCAGTTTGTATAGTCGATCTTGAAGTTCATAGTTGACACACTCCCGTCAGAATGCAGAAAAACAAAAAGCCGCCAGCCCTAAAGTAAGGGTAAGCGGCGTGTGCCTCACGACTTAGTCGATATTCTACATCGGAATGGGTATTATTTAAGTGTTTCATTTGGATGGAGCTTTCGTTTGCCTTTTCATGGTTCGCATTGCGTCAGTAGACCGGCTTACGCGAGCTGTAAAGGCCATTTGGGACGTTGCAGGCCGCAAAGTAACAACGGCTGTTTGCAACCGCCGTCGTGGCCGCTATAGTTCGTACCGTTCAAGCGGACAATGAATTTGTGGCAGTTTGACGGCAATAAAAAAAACCGACACCCAGCCAGAAGCTGCATGCCGGTCGAACATTTCCTTATTTCTCCCCATACTCCGCTTCCCAGGCCAAATCCTGCTCCAGCTGCTTGCGATACACCCTGCGCGACAGCAGAACGGAAAATTCGTAGAGCAGTATCGTCGGAATGAACACGATGATGGCCGATAACAGGTCCGGTGGGGTAATAATGGCGGCGATAATGACGAGAAGCATGTACGCCCAACGGCGCAGCTTGACGAGCCGATCCGGGTTGAGGATACGGATTTTCGTCAAGAACATGACGATGATCGGCAGCTCGAAAATGAGCGAGACGGGCAGGATGATGTTAAACATGAAGCCGAAATATTGCGCCATACCGTACGTCTCGGTGATGCCTACACTGGTCGAGATACCACTCCCGAAGAAGAAGGCCATCGGAAAAACGACGAAGTAAGCAAAGGCAATGCCGACGAGAAACAAGACGACAGCGCCAGGGATGTACATGAGCGTCGCGCGCTGCTCGATCGGCCGCAGTCCCGGCTTCACGAAGGCCCACAGGTGGTACAATGCGACCGGCAGCACGAGCAGCAGGCCGATGAGAAGGCCGAAATTCATATAGATGCGTATCGGCTCCCACGGAGAGAAGGCGTGCAGCTCCATTCCGGCTGCGGGCGGCTGCTTCGATAAGAACAGAATGACCCGCTGGGCAAAAAACAAGCCGCCGCACATGCCGACGACGAGCGCAATTAATACCCATATTAATCGCTTGCGTAGCTCTTGAAGATGCTCGACCAGCGTTTGTTGATCTTGGTCCATATGCATATTCCTCTCTATTCGGGAAGCCGGCGCGGATCGGCCGGCCGGCGGCGGGTACGTTCGGGCGGCGAGGCAGCCGCTTCCCCATGCTCGGACGGGTCATCCGATGACGACAGCCCGGTTGGGCTAGCTGCTGCCGAATGCTCCGAACTCGAAGCCGTTGGAGTCCGCTCGGATAACGGGGTTAGTACGGAAGAAGCCTCGGCCCTCAGCGACGCAGCTACAGAAGCACGCTCGGATGACAATGACGCCCCTCCAGTATCGTGAGCCGCCGAATTCAGCTCCGCCAAAAAATCCGCGCCAAACAGCCCGGCATCATGCTCAGCTTCTGGCTGTGCTGCCGCCATATCCGCAGGCGCAGTCGTCGGCGCCGGCTTCCGGGCCGCAGCGTTGTCCGCTCTGCGCTGTTCCGGGTCACGCGTGAGCTCCACCATAAACGTGCCGGCCATGGTACGCGCCTCACGGACGAAACGCCCCACCTTGCGGCCGACCTCAGGCATTCGCTCCGGTCCGAACAATAGTAACGCAGCGAGGGCGATCAGCACAAACTCCGATATTCCGATATTGCCCAGCATGGCGTCTCGCCCCCTTCCCTCTTCAAAAATTACTTGCCGAGCAATCCGCCGTAGCCCAGCTCGACGATGTCACGCCGCGTCACCCGCTCACCGGCGCAAACGAGCGGCAGCAGCGCGTCGAACGACGTATACGGGTCGTGCATGACGCAGCCCGGCAGCCCCATGATCGGCGTGTCGCCATGATACGCCATCATGAGCATGGAGCCCGGTAGCATCGGCGTGCCGTAGCTGACGACTTCCGCTCCGCTGAGCCGGATCGCCCCCGGCGTCCGGTCGTCAGGATCGACGGACATCCCGCCGGTCACCAGCACCAAGTCCACACCTGCTTCCAGGAAACGCCGAATTTCCCCAACGATAAATTCGCTTTCGTCCGGTGCGAACCGCTGCTCGACGACGACGCTCCCGAGCGCTTCGACTTTCGCCCTCACGGCCGGTCCGAATTTATCGGCGATACGTCCTTTGTACACCTCGCCGCCGGTTGTCACAACGCCGACTTGAAGCTTGCGGAAAGGCTTGACCCGAAACGGCGCCTCCCCACCGTGTGCGGCCCGGTACTCGGCAGCGAGCCGCTCCACCTCGGCGATCCTCTCCTCCGCAACGACAAGCGGAATGACGCGCGTACCGGCCAGCGAGCGCCCTGGCTCGGCAACGGTATTCGTCCGCACTGTGGACAGCACAACCTGCTCCAGCGAGTTTACGGCGTCGACAAAATTCCGGTCCACGAGCGCCAGACCGTGAGCGGCAGCCTTCAGCGACACTTTCCCTTCATGCGCTTCCGTCAGCGTAACGCCTGTGCCCGCAACCGCAGCGGCCATACGCGCAGCCGCCTCGTCTTCATGCAGGTAGCCTTCCGCCAGCTCCAGCGTGTAAATATGCTCCTTGCCGATGCTGAGCAAAGCCGGAATGTCTTCCGCCTGCACGACATGGCCCTTCTTAAACAGCCGTCCTTTGAATTCCCCAGGCAATATTTGGGTCAAATCATGTGCCAGCACGAGTCCGACCGCATCCTCGACGGCGACTTCGCGCAGCATGGAGCCTACCGCCGGATCGGCCTTCAGCTTCAGCCCTTCGGCATCTGTCAAACCGCGCCCTTCGGCAAGGCTCATCCGTGATCGCCCTCCCGGCCGGTCAGGATGCCTAGCGCGTGAGGGAGCTGGTCCATGATGACGGCGAGATTTTCGTGCACACCCTTCGGGCTTCCCGGCAAATTAATGATCAGGGTTCGTCCGCGGATGCCGGAGACGGCTCGCGACAGCATCGCTTGCGGCGTCTTCTGCATCGCGCCCGCCCGCATCGCTTCGGCGAAGCCCGGAGCCAGCCTGTCCACAACGGCGAGCGTCGCTTCCGGCGTCACATCCCGCATCGCAAGCCCCGTTCCCCCAGTCGTCAAAATCAAGTCCGCGCTGTAATAGTCGGTCATCTCGATGAGCGCGGCCATAATCTCGTCCTTCTCGTCGGGTACGACTCGATATTCGATGATTTCCCCATTCATCTCTTCTTCCACCAGCTCGCGAATCACCTGGGCGCTCGTGTCTTCACGCTCGCCGCGGGAGCCTCTGTCGCTGGCCGTTAGAATCGCTACCTTCCATCGCACGCAGGCTCACCTCTCCTTTTACTTATCACTGTATCAGATTTTGCCGACTAAAGTGTATCGTTTCTGTGAAAATCTCCGCTTTTGCCGCCGGTCTTCGCCACGAGCACCGTAGGGCCGAGCTCCATCGCTTTGTCGACGGCTTTGCACATGTCGTACACGGTGAGAGCCGCCGCGGACACCGCCGTGAGCGCCTCCATCTCGACGCCGGTCGGGCCGGTTGTTTTCACGGTTGCTTCAATATATAAACGCCGTTCGCCATCGTCGGAGAACTGCACATCCACCCCGCTGATCGGAATCGGATGGCACATCGGGATCAGATCAGCCGTTCGCTTCGCCCCCATTATGCCTGCGATTTGCGCTACGGCGAGCACATCGCCCTTGGCCATTCGTCCCTGCCTGATCAGCTCGAGCGTGCCGGGCTCCATCGTGACCGTCGTCCGCGCCGTAGCGGCCCGCTTCGTCTCCGCCTTATCGGTGATATCGACCATCCGGGCACGGCCCTGCTCATTGAAATGCGTTAACGGCGATTCGCCCATCGTTATCCATTCCCTTCTTTGCGCTTCAGCCGGATCGATTCCGTTACAATTTCATCCACGCGAAAATCATGCCAACCGAGCGGTACCCGCTCGACCACCTGCACTTGAAACGCCGCAGCAAGGCAGTAGGGCCGTACGAGTCCAAGCGGTTCAAAACGCTGCATAAAACGGTCATAGAAGCCGCCTCCGTACCCGAGCCGCCCGAACTCCCGATCGAAGCCGAGACCCGGCACGAGGATGAGCCCGATTTGGCCAAGATCGGCCAGCTCCGGCTGCGTCGCCTTCGGCTCGCGGATGCCCCAAGGCCCCGTCTCCGCAGCCAGATCGGCCAGCGAGGTAACGCTGTAGAGGCTCATCGTCTTTCTCTCGCGGTCCGTCCTCGACAGCACAACCGGCACGCCGCGCGTCAAGCACCAATCCATAACCGGCGTCACGTCGACCTCGGTGCGGATCGGCATATAAGTAAACAGAGCTTGGCCTGTCGGGGTTCCGGTCCCATCCAGCAGGTGCTCCTGGCATACGGCAAGGGTCGCGGCGTTAATCGCACGCTCCTTCGCTTCCCGCTCGGGGCCCGTGATGGCTCCGCGTTTCGCCTCTAGGGCGCGGCGAAGCTCGATTTTTTGTTCGCGTACGTTCATAGGCGGCCTCTTTGTTCGATGTTGTGATGATTTAGGATTCATTTTACCATATGGAGGGGGGGAAGAGGAAACGCCTTCGCTCAGCCGCGCAGGTAGTGTATACTTAGGGATTGACGGGACGTTGATCAGGAGGGTCTTTATGCTGCTTCAGGTAAGCAATGTGAGCAAATATTACGGTGCCACGGCGGTGCTGTCCAATATTCATCTTCAACTGGAGGCTCGGGAGCGGATCGGGCTGGTGGGCGTGAACGGCGCCGGCAAGTCGACGCTGCTGCAAATTATTGCGGGCGAGCTTTCTTACGATAGCGGGGAAATTTTTAAGGCGAAGGAGACGCGGATCGGCTATTTGCGCCAGCACAGCGGACTCCGGCTCGATCGGACGATCGGGGAGGAAGTGCGCGAGGTGTTCGCGGAGCTGCACGAGGTCGAGCGGGAGCTGCGGCAGCTGGAGGAGCAAATGGCCGACCCGCAGGTGCATGCCGATGAGAAGCGGTACGAAGCGATTCTGGCTCGTTATGCGGCAAAGCAGGAATGGTTCCGCGAGCGCGGCGGGTATCAGGTGGAATCGACGATTCGCAGCGTTCTGCATGGGATGGGGTTCGGGGATATGGCGCTCGATACGCCGGTAGCAGGGCTTAGCGGCGGCCAGAAGACGCGTCTGGCAATGGTGAAGCTGCTGCTCGAGGCACCGGACGTGCTGCTGCTGGACGAGCCGACGAACCATCTCGATATTCCGACGCTAACGTGGCTGGAAGGGTACCTGCGCGGGTATCCCGGGGCGATCCTCGTCGTGTCGCACGACCGCTTCTTCCTCGATGCGCTGGTAACGGCGATTTACGAAATCGAAAGGACCTCGGCCAAACGGTACACCGGCAATTACTCGCGATTCGTTGAGCTGAAGGCGGCCGAATACGAAATTCAGCTGAAGCACTACGAGAAGCAGCAGGAAGAGATTGCGCGGATGGAGGATTTTGTTCAGCGGAACATCGCCCGGGCGACGACGACGAAGCGGGCGCAGAGCCGGCGCAAGGCGCTGGAGAAGATGGATCGGCTCGACAAGCCGCTTGGCGATTTGAAGCGGGCGAGCTTCTCGTTCGAGATCGAGCAGCAGACGGGCAAAGAGGTGCTGAAGGCGTCAGGCCTGACGGTTTCCTATGCGCCAGGGCCGGGGCATGAGCTGCTGCGCGGCGTATCGTTCGAGCTGCGGCGCGGCGTGGCGGCGGCGCTCATCGGGCCGAACGGGATCGGCAAATCGACGCTGCTCAAGACGCTGACCGGGCAGCTGCAGCCGGACCGCGGCGTCATCGAATGGGGCTCGAATGTGCGGCTCGGGTATTACGATCAGGAGCAAAAAGGGTTGAATCCGGCGAATACGGTCCTGGAAGAAGTATGGGGGGCGTATCCGCATTTGGAGGAGGCGCGGATCCGGACCGTCCTGGGTAACTTTTTGTTCAGCGGCGAGGATGTGTTCAAGAAGGTCGCGTCGCTGAGCGGCGGCGAGAAGGCGCGGGTATCTCTGGCAAAGCTGATGCTGCTGAAGGCGAACGTGCTCGTGCTCGACGAGCCGACGAACCATCTGGATTTGTATTCGAAGGAAGTACTGGAGTCGGCGCTGCTCGACTATGAGGGTACGCTGTTGTTCATTTCGCATGACCGCTATTTTCTCAATAAAATGGCGGAAACGATGCTGGAGCTGCGGGCGGACGGCGTTGATGTGTACTTGGGCAACTACGACGATTATGTCGAGAAGAAGGCGGAGCTGGCCGCGATCGAGGAAGAGCGGCGCGCGGCCGGCGGAGGCGGTGCGCCGGGCGCTGGCGGGCGCGGCGCGGACGGCCGGCCGGGCGGCGGTGCCGGGACCGCCGGCGCAGCGGCGGCGGGTGCGGGCGGGAGTTCGGCGGCCGGCGGCGCCGAGCCTGCGGCGAGCGGCAGCGCGCGGGAGCAGGACAAGGCGGCGAAGCGCGAGGAGCGCAGCCGGCAGCGCCGGCTGGAGCAGCTCGAGCGCGACATCGCCGCCTGGGAGGCCGAGCAGAGCGAGCTTGAGCTCGCCCTGGCCGACCCTGCGGTGTACAACGACTATGTGCTCGTGCAGGAGAAGAACGCCGCGATTGAAGCCCTGAAAGCAAAGCTGGCGACGGCTTACGAAGAATGGGAGCAGCTGCTCGGTTGAGCGGCTGTTTTTGTTTTTTTGGGGAAATTGCGCTGGCAGGGGATGTCGGTCAGTAATTTATGCATAGCTGTTTGCAACTTGAGCCGGGATAGCGGTTTTGGCCGCTATGGCTGGGCTTTTGGTGCAGATAGCGAAGTTGGAGGCCTGCAGCCGCCTTTGGCTGTTAGCCGCGAGTGGTTGCGCAAGTCGTGGGTTAGAACGGCGGTTTCGGCCGTTATGGCTGGCAATTAACGGATGAGAGCATCTTAGGGGTCAGTTGGCCTATTTGACCGTTATATTGAAGTAGTTACGCTAGTCGTGGGCTGTAGCTATAGTTGCGGCCCTTTCAACGGGGCGTAAGTTAAGATGGGTTCCGGCTACCCATTGGGCCGGTTAGACGGGAGCGGTCACTCAAGTCGTAAGCTGGAGCGCGTTGTATAGTACGTGATAAGCCGTTGCAGCGGATGGCACCATAGGATTCCAGCGGCTTATTAATTCGTCTGCCGGGGATTTATGCACGTACCCTAACCTAAGAATGTTGGCAACAATTTGCCGGTATACGTATCGATTGTGGAGAACTTAATAGCAATCCATCTCTCACGTGGATAACCTGGAGTTATCCCCAATCATATCCACAGCAGTCACATCGTTCTGCAAGCGTTATCCACCGCTCCACAGGCGACGTTCACTACTTGTTCACATTGTTGTCCACATTATCCACATTTTTCTGTGAAAAAGTTGTTAGCATTTCCACACGCCCCCTCCCCCTACTGCCGCTTGCTTTTGCAATACATATCCCCAATATACACAGGGGGTGTGGATAAACATACCCACACCCCTTGTGAACAACTTATATTGCTTCCGATACCGTATTTCCGGCTGCATCCGGCACCTCTTCGCCGCATGCGCGAAGCGCTTGATTGCAGGCGGACAAAAACGCTTTAGCCGTCGCCATCAGCACATCGCAATCCACAGCCGAGCTCTTGTAAATCGAGTCGCCTACGCGTACGGTCACATCAGCCTCGCCCTGTGCCCGTTCGCCGGCAGACAACGCATGAAGCTCCATATCCTCAAACTCCACATCGAGCGGGATTGCCTGCTTGATACATGCCGTAAGCGCCTCGATTGGGCCTTCGCCCGTCGCGGAATAAGCGTACTCCTTCCCGGCAAAGGCATCCCAAATCGTAATCGAAGCGACGCGAATGCGGCCGGACGAGCTGACCACCTGGATGTCGCGTAACGTGAACCGGTCAATCGAGCTTTCCGTCGTTTCGCCGATCAACCGGATGAACTCGTCGTCGGTGACGATTTTTTGCGCATCGGCCGTTTCCTTAAATCTCGCATACAATTTTTCCAGCTCCGCCTCGTCCAGCGCCACACCGTATTGGAGAGCCCGGTGCTTCAGTGCGTGCCGCCCGGAGTGCTTGCCGAGAATGATCATACTGCGCGGGATGCCAAGCCGCTCCGGATCCATGATTTCATACGTGCTGCGGTTCTTGAGCAAACCGTCCTGATGAATGCCGGCCTCGTGCTGGAACGCATTGCGGCCGACGACCGGCTTGTTGAAAGCGATCGGCATGTGCATCGTCCGGCTGACCAGCTTCGACGTCGCATAAATTTCCTCCGGCCGAATCCCGGTTTCCACGCCGAGCGCTTCCCCGCGCGTCTCGATCGCCATCGCCAGCTCCTCCAGCGACGTGTTGCCGGCCCGTTCGCCGACCCCGTTGACCGTTACCTCCACATAGCTCACGCCGGCTTGAATCGCCGCCAAGGAATTCGCTACCGCAAGGCCCAGGTCGTTGTGGCAATGCGCGCTGTACTCGACGGTATCGCCGCCCCGCACCATTTGGCGTACCCGGCGGAACAGGCGGCCGTACTCTTCCGGCATCGCGTAGCCGACCGTATCCGGAATGTTGATAATCGTCGCGCCCTCGGCAATAACCGCCTCCACAACTTCGAACAGGAACTCTTCCCCCGTCCGGGTCGCGTCCATCGGCGAATATTCGATCCGGTCAACGAACTGCTTGGCGTACGCCACCATGCTGCGCGCGAGCTCGACGACCTGCTGCCGCGATTTGCGGAGCTGAAAGTCGATGTGGATGTCCGATGACGACAAGAACAGGTGCAAGCGGCGGAACGGTGCATCGGCCGTCGCTTTAACTGCCGCATCGATATCCCCCTTCACGGCGCGGGCAAAGCCGCAAATTTCCACTCCCTGCAGCTCCCGGGAAATAGCCTGCACGGCGGCAAAATCCCCCGGGCTCGATATCGGGAACCCCGGCTCGATCACATCGACGCCGAGACGGACCAGCTGCCGGGCGATTCGGATTTTCTCTTCAGGCGTCAAGCTTCCGCCCGGAGCCTGCTCTCCGTCGCGCAGCGTCGTGTCGAACAAGTGAATGCGGCGTTTTGGCGTCTGGATCGTTGTTTCATTAGTCATATCGGATTCCTCCTCGAAGATCTTCTTCATGTAAAATGCAAACCAAAAAGCCCGCCGCCCCGCAACGGTGTTCCGTTGCAGAGACGGCGGGCTGCAATGTCCCGACGCGGTACCACTCTGCTTGACGCCATACCCGGCGTCCGCTCAAAGCCCGATAACGGGGGCGAACCGTTGAGACCTACTGTGCCCTTGGCAGCTTGCGGCCGCGAAGCTGCGTAGCGGTTCGATCCCACCGCTCCCAAGCGAGTTCGGAGGCTCCTTCGTCTGCGTCGCACCGGCCCGCAGCTCTCTGGGCGAAGGAAACCGTCCTACTACTCTTGTTCATTGCGGCATAATTTCGTAATGGTTAACGTGAAATATTCTTTCTTTCCGACAGGAATCAAAAAAGCCCGTCGTCTCCATAAGAGACGACAGGCTGTGCCCGCGCGGTACCACTCTTGTTGGTCAGGCTGCCTTGCCGGCAATACCCGAACCCTCTCGAACCCGATCACGGAGGCTACCCGTTCCTGCGTACGCATCCGAGCATCCCGGAAAGATGCCGGCTTCCGCAAAACCGCTCCCGGGCGAGCTTCAGAAACCGCCTGCGTCTGCGTCGCACCGACCCGCAGCTCTCTTTACGCGCTGGCTTCTTACTGTTCCCGTTCTTAGCGTTTGATCCATTTGTTGTTGTGATTATAGTATGCGCGGAAGCGATTGTCAATACACGAATGTTCTATAAATACCCCGCAGCACATCCGCCTACCACTTCTCCAGGCTCAGCAGCGGCTCCGCCTTCAAATCCAGCTCGGCGAATTCCCGCTTGTTCCACTTCAGGAATGCGGCGGCCGCGATCATCGCCGCATTGTCCGTGCATAGGCTGAGCGGCGGTACGATCAGCGGCAGGCCGATCTCCTCGCAGCGGGCGGCGAGCGCCGCGCGCAAGCCCCGGTTGGCGGCGACACCGCCGGCCAAGATGAGCTGCTTCGCGCCGAACTCGGCGGCTGCGCGCATCGCTTTCGTAACGAGCACGTCGATGACCGAGTTCTGAAAGCCCAGCGACAGCTGCGCCGACTGCAGCGCTTCGCCGCGCATGCGGGACTGGTTGACGACGTTCAGCATGGCGGACTTCAGTCCGCTGAAGCTGAAGTCGTACGAGTCTCCCTCCAGCCATGCACGCGGCAGCTCGATTTCGTGCTCGGCCTCGTGGGCGAGCCGGTCGATATGCGGGCCGCCGGGATACGGCAGGTTCAGGGCGCGCGCGACTTTGTCGTAAGCTTCGCCGACAGCGTCGTCGCGGGTTTGTCCGATAATGCGGAACTTGCCTTCCGACTCCAAATAAACAAGCTCGGTATGCCCGCCAGATACGACCAGAGCGACTGCCGGGTACTCTAACGGCTGGACGAGCTGATTGGCATAAATATGTCCCGCTATATGATGGACGCCGATGAGCGGCAGCTCGAGCGCAAACGCCAGCGCCTTGGCGGCGGCGACGCCGACAAGCAGCGCACCGACGAGGCCCGGGCCGTTCGTGACGGCAATCGCTGATAACTCCTCCAGCCGTACGTCCGCCTGCTCCAGCGCTTCCTGGAGCATCCACGTAATGGACTCTACGTGCTGGCGCGAAGCAATCTCAGGGACGACGCCGCCATACCGGCGGTGCGTCTCCACCTGCGAGGAGACGACGTTCGAGCGGATGCGGGTACCGTTCTCCACGATCGCAACGGACGTCTCGTCGCAGCTAGTTTCAATCGCCAAAATATAAACCGGTTGTTCGATCATGCTTGCGAGCTCCTTTGCGACCGGGGCAGTTCCGCCCACATGATGACGGCGTCCTCGTTGTTGTCCGTATAATAGCCGCGGCGGACGCCGACGGCGGCGAAGCCGATTTTCTCATAAAGTGACTGCGCAACGGCATTCGTCTGCCGCACCTCGAGCGTCATCCGGTGCGCTCCGAGGAGCGCCGCCTTGTGCATGAGCTCGGTCATCAGACGTTCGCCGAGTCCCTGCCCGCGAAACGGCGCCCGGACGGCGACATTCGTCACATGCGCTTCTTCGAGAATGAGCCACATGCCGCCATAGCCGGCGACGGCGCCGCCGACCTCCATGACGACGTAGTGGGCGAAATGGTTGTTGGTCAGCTCGTTATGAAACGCCCCTTCGGTCCACGGCGTTGTGAACGATTCCTGTTCGATCTGGCAGACCGTCGGAATATCGCGGGTTTGCATGGGGCGGAAAATGACCGCATAGCCCGTATAAGGCCGCCGTTCAGGCGGATTGGTATTAGAGTGCGAATTCGGTTCCAAGTCTAGTCTCCTTGCTTCTGCTTGGCGAGCAGCTTCACTTCCGCCTCGGCGAGCTGGGTATAGTTCGGCACGAACGTATGCACATCGTCGTGCTCGCCGCGCAGCAGGCGCGCGGCCGCGAGCGCGCCGACGTCGCGTGCGGCCGGCTCATGCGGCAGCATGAGCAGCCGCACGCCGCCTGCGGCCTCGCCGCCGCCGAACGCTTCGAGGAGCATCTCCTCGAAGCCGGCGGTCTCGCCGCAGAAGGCGAGCTCCACGGGCCCGTCCGCCGCGGCGGCCCGCTCCCGCAGCTCGTCCGCCCAATCGCGGACGAGCCTTACCCCGTCGGCGGCCAGCTCCGTCAGGCCGCCGACAACCGCACCGCCGTCCTCATAGACGGCGGTAAACGCCTGCGAGCGCCGCGCATCGACGAGCGGCACGAGCCAGCGGCGCCCGGCCGATATCGCCCCGCCGCCGGCGCCGGCCCGCCGCGCCGCTCCAAGCGCAAGCGCCGCCAGGCTGGAGACGCCGACAAGCGGCACGCGCAGCGTCCACGCCATTGTCTTCGCCGCGGACACCGCCACGCGCACGCCCGTGTACGAGCCGGGCCCGATGCCCACGGCGATCGCATCCACATCGCGAGGCCGCAGCCCTCGTCCGTGCAGCAGCTCCTTTACCGCCGGAAGCAGGTGCACGGAATGATCGCGCTTGCCCTGCGCGCTAAACTCCGCCAGCACCTCGCCGCCGCGCAGCAGCGCTGTCGTCATCGTCGTCGTGGACGTATCGAAGGCCACAATGACGCCTTCCCGCCCCGCTTTCTCCACCTTTGCTGCATCCATCCCTACCGTCACCCTTCTCTCCCGCTGCTGTCCAGCCTCAACAATCCGTCCCGCTCCAGCTCCCGGCACCACGCCGCATACCTTTCTCCGTACGGTGTAAGCGTCAACCGGCGCTCCGTCCAGCCTCCGCCCTCCACGTGGGCGATCTCCACCGCCAGCCGCTCCTCGGGCAGCAGCTCCTCGATCCGCGACGCCCATTCCACGAGCGTTACGCCTTTGCCGAAGAAATACTCGTCCAGGCCGAGCTCGTCCGCTTCCGCCTCCGTCAAGCGGTACACATCCATATGATAGAGAGGCAGCCGCCCCTCGTACTCTTTAATGATCGTGAACGTCGGGCTATTGACGACGCCCGGCACGCCGAGCGCCTTCGCCAGAGCCTGCGAGAAGCGCGTCTTTCCCGCGCCAAGATCGCCTTCGAGCGTCAGCACCGAGCCCGGTTCGGCCAGCCGCCCTAGCGCAGCGGCCAATCGTTCCGTATCCGTTTCCCCGTGCGACGCATATTCGTATTGCTGCTGGACGCTGCTCATCCGCGGGTTGCCCTCCATTTTGCACCAGTCGCATGTAATTCCTATTATTATAGAAAAACGAACGAAAGCCCGCAACTCCGCCAATAGGCGGAGCACCGGGCTCCCGCATCGCCAAACGCAGCATTATTGAATTTCCTGCAGCTCGTCCACCATTACGATTTTCACATCGGCCGGGTTGTCTTCCACATGCACCTTCGCCGTTTCCTTGCCCATATCCACGCTGTCGATCCAAACGGATACGCCGTTCAGCTCGACATCGATCCGTTCGTCGGCGTTCAAAATTTCCTGCGCCCGGTAAGCTTTCATGCTTCGTTCTCCTTTCCGCCGGCCTCGAGAACGGACTCCGTTAGCCCCATCGTGTCCGTCGTCGACTCGTCGATCAGCCCGTTCTGCGGCGATACTTTGCCTCCGCCCAGGCCCTCGTTGACCATTCGGTCAATGTCCATGAAATTTTCATCCATGCCTTGGTACATCGAATCGTATTCGTCCTGATCCGCCACTGTAATCCTCCTGAATGTAGGTTGCTGGCCGCCGTTGCGGCTTTGCCCATAGATTTTCCCGCCGGCGGCGAATTCATACGGATTGGAATTGAAGGAACAGCCATACTAAGGCTAATCAATGCTGTCAAACAAGGGAGGCCTGCGGCCATGCATACGGTGTGGAAAGGCGCGATCAGCTTCGGTCTCGTACACGTGCCGGTGAAGATGTTCTCGGCAACCGAAGAGAAGGATATTCACATGAAGTACATCCACAAGAAGTGCATTACCCCCCTCTCCTACGTGCGAAAATGCACAACCTGCGAGGAAGAAGTCGGCTGGGACGAGATTACGAAGGGGTATGAGTATGAGCCGGGGCATTTTGTCCTGTTCGAGAAGGACGAGCTGGAAAGCTTGAGCGAAGGCGTCAACAAAGAGATCAAAATTCTCGATTTCGTCGATTTGACGGATATCGATCCGATTTATTTTCAGAAAACGTATTATTTGGCGCCGAACGAAACGGGGGCGGGAGCTTACAACCTGCTGCTGTCGGCCATGCGGGACACGGGCAAAATCGGCATCGCCAAAGTGTCGATCCGCTCCAAATCGTCGCTCGCCGCGATCCGGATTATCGACAACTGCATTGCAATGGAGACGATCTTCTACCCGGACGAAATTCGGCCAGTCGCCCAGGTACCGGGATTGCCGGAGCAGGTGACGACGAACGAGAAAGAGCTGACGATGGCGAAAATGTTAATCGAACAGCTGTCGACCCCCTTCGAGCCGGAAAAATATACGGACGACTACCGTCACGCGCTGCTCGACGCTATTCAGGCGAAAGTGGCGGGCGAGGAGATCCAAGCCGCTCCGGAGCAGAAGCGGACGAACGTCATCGATTTGATGGCCGCGCTCCAGGCGAGCCTCGATACGATGAAGCCGATCGCGCCGGATACGACGAAGCCGGCTGCCGCGGCGAACCGGAGGAAGGCCGCTGCTGTCATCGAGAGCGCCGAGGACGCGGGGGCCGTTGCCGTTGCACCGAAGCCGGCCAAGGCCAAGTCGGCGAAGAAGAGCAAAGCGAAGGAAACCGTCTCCTGAGGGGACGGTTTTCTTTATGTCATTTTGAGGCGGACGGTCCGTCTATGCACACTATCCGCCTGGGCCTATGAAGACCGCCCATTCCAGGCCGTCTTCTCACCTCCTGACCGCCTCGGCCCCCAAAGACCGCCCGTTCCGGGCCGTCTTCTCACCTCCTGACCGCCTTGGTCCCTCAAGACCGCCCGTTCCAGGCCGTCTTCTCACCTCCTGACCGCCTCGGTCCCTCAAGACCGCCCGTTCCGGGCCGTCTTCTCACCTCCTGACCGCCTCGGTCCCTCAAGACCGCCCGTTCCGGGCCGTCTTCTCACCTCCTGACCGCCTCGCCCCCCAAGACCGCCCTTTCAGGGCCGTCTTCTCACCTCCTGACCGCCTGGGCCTATGAAGACCGCCCGTTCCGGGCCGTCTACACACCTCCTGACCGCCTCGGTCCCTCAAGACCGCCCTTTCCGGGCCGTCTTCTCACCTCCTGACCGCCTCGCCCCCCAAGACCGCCCTTTCAGGGCCGTCTTCTCACCTCCTGACCGCCTCGGTCCCTCAAGACCGCCCTTTCCGGGCTGTCTTCTCACCACCTGACCTTCCCGCCCCCGAAAGACCGCCGTTCCGGGCCGTCTTCTCACCACCTGACCTTCCCGCCCCCGAAAGCCCCCCCTTTCCGGGCCGTCTTTGCGCGACCTTCTTCACCACCCAACCGCCCCGGCCCTCTTACCTCAAATCCTCAATGGTTACATTCGGTGAAAGAACGTAGCTGTAGATCTTCTTTGTCCCGCTGCCGCCGGGAAGAAGCGCTCCCTTCTCCCGCAATGAATGCATGATTTTACGAGCCTTCTTGGCATGAATGTGAAGAACGGAGGCAGCCTCTTGAGGCGTCAGTCGTCCCCCTTTCCCCGCAATCAGCCTGAGCATTTCCCGCTCTTCAAGCTTCCACACCTTCTTTTCCGTCATAGATATGCCAAACCATTTCCCCATGAACTGTTGAATCATTTGCTGACAGGTCCGAGGGCGCTCCTTGATCAGATCATAGGAGAACCGAAGCAGCTGCCAATCATCCAGCAGCAAATGATTTTGCCTCAGCAGTTGATCCGTAAATTGGGACCGGGAAATTTGCAGCAAATGCGGTCCGAACCCGTCGATTTCGATGGCGAGTTTCATAGGCCCCCAAATAAACACAAAGTCGATATATCGTTTCCCGTCACGAAAATCGTTGACCTCATATTCCGGAATAAGACCGTTAAAATGTCCGAACAATGGCCGCCAAACCAGCTCAAGAAACAATCGTTCCGCATGTCCAAGCCCTCCTTCCAGTCTTCCTAAAACCTCGCCGCTGCGAGAGCGCATGTGTTTTTCCAGCCACAGCTCATAAGCTTTAGTGAATCCCATATGACATCTCCTTTGCAAAATAAAATAGCCGCTTACGGGTCAGATGGCCTGACTCCATAAGCGGCGTGTGCTTCACAACCGATAAATATCCTTTACCAAAACATATCACCGAAATTGGAAGTAATCAATAAAATTGTGAAAGAATTTTCCATGAATCCCTTAAAATATCGTCAAACCACAGAATGCATCATCCGAATTTCTATAGTAAAAAGAATATGGTTGTAAAGCGTGAGTGGATAATGACTGCATGCGAGTGCGTATGTGTTCGTTCTATCATTTCTCATAAGCTATTCCTTTGCAAAAGAAAATAGCAGCCCACGAATCAGATTGCCTGACTTCAACAGCGGCGTGTGCTTCGCAGCCGACAGAACATATTGGAAGTAAACATTACAATTATGAAAGATATTGCTGTGAACTCGTAATTTGTCGTCCAACTCACAGCAAGCATCTTCCGAATTTGCTATAGTAAAGAGAATATGGGTGGAAGGCGTGGATGGATGATGACACTACTGGAGAAGCTCTCATCGGCTTTAGGGATGAAAACGCAGGATGCCAACAAGGCCGCTGCCGAAGCGGTTTTGAGGGAGCCTCATTTGCTTGAAGATATCGCAGACGGGCTGCAGAACGGTAAAGCCGCCTTGATCGCCGATTGTGCGGAAGTCATGACGAAGGTGGCCGAGGTATCGCCATTGCTTGTCGTGCCTCACATCAACAAGCTCGCTGCGCTGCTCACCCATGGGACGACGAAAGTCCGTTGGGAAGCTGTTCACGCAATTGCGCTGACGTCCGCCTATGCCCCTGCGAGCGTCGTTCCGCACTTGCGCACGCTGACGCGGCTTGTCCGCGACGATAGCTCGACGATCGTCCGCGATTATGCGATCGATGCGTTATGCCATTACGGCTCGACGGACCACGATGCCGCAACGACGGTGCTGCCCGCTCTCTTAGAAGCGCTGGAGGCTTGGGGCGGGAAGCATCGTGCCCGCATTCTGGAGGGCCTCGCCCGGCTCGTCCCGCAAGCTCCGGCAGCTGCCGCCGAGCTGGAGGCCATCGCTCTGACGTATATAGAAGATCCGAAGGCATCCGTGAAAAAGGCGGCGAGGGCCTTGTCCAAGGCGCTGAAAGCAGGAACCCGCCAATGACCGTTATCGAAACCAAGAGCAACCGCTCCGACTTCATAATCAGACCGCTGCAGCCTTCGGACCTCGTTCATCTCGGCGACCTGCAGCCGCCGGACTGGGGGCCGATTGGGCCGATTTTTCGCTCGTTCTTAAGCAGGCCCCATTGCTCTGCGCTCGCACTTGATGATCTGTCCGGACGTCTGCTCGGCGTCGCGAACGGAAGCCGCTTCGGATCGGCCGGATGGGTCGGACCGATCATAGTCGCGCCGGCAGCTCGCGGACGAGGATTCGGAACGGCGCTGACACAAGCCGTATTGGACGAGCTGACCGCCGCAGGATGCGTCAGTATCGCCTTGCTGGCAACGGAGCTGGGCGCCCCGATCTACCGCAGGCTCGGTTTCATGGAGGCTGGCAGCTACTCATTCATGGCGCGTTCTCAGATTGCGGCGGAAGAAGCATCCGTTCCCGATCCCGCAAAAGCGACTCCGGCTGGCTGCACCGTCCGTCTCGAGCCGCTGCAGCCGTCGGACTCCGGCACCGTGCTGGCGCTCGATCGCATTGCCAACGGGTTCGACCGCTCGCTCGTGTACGAGGGCGTCCAGCTCGCAGGCTGGGCGGCGCGGGATATGCATACGGGAAAGCTGAGAGGTTATTACGCGCAGCATGCCGGAGAAGGTCCCGTCATTGCCGTCGATGAGGAAGCGGGCATCGCTCTGCTGAAGATGAAGCTTGCAAACGGAAACGTCGACCGGGCCGTTCTGCCTGCCGGCAACGAACCCGGCGTACAATTTTTGCTGACGGAAGGCTGGGAAATAAAGCGAACCGCGCTGCGGATGACGCTGGGCCCTCCGCTCAAATGGCGTCCTCAGTTCATTTATCATCGCATTTCGGGCTTTTGGGGATAAGACGGCTTAACATCGCTGGTTCACTCTTGTACATTCCTTTACAGGCATATTCCGATCATGTTATGCTGTAGGGGAAAGGAGCATGGTATGATGGGCGAGACATTGACAACATTGACCGCACTTTCCGAGCCCAACCGCCTGCACATTGTTGAACTCTTGCGCGACGGCCCTCTGACGGTAGGGGAAATCGCCGATCGGCTTGAGCTTCGCCAGCCGCAGGCGTCCAAGCATCTTCGCGTTCTTAGCGAAGCCGGACTCGTCGAAGTGCAGCCGAGTGCGAACAAGCGCTACTATAAGCTGCAGCCGCAGCCGTTTTACGATCTCGACGATTGGGTCGATTCGTTCCGCCGCATATGGACCGAGCGAATGGACCGTCTCGATGACTATTTGCAGGAGCTGCAAGGTAAGAAGCTGCGTCAATAACGCGCAAAGGGCCGCCGGATCAATCGGGCGGCCCTTGCCATATGCATTCGCTCGCCGGTACGTCGACAAAGCTTTGGATGCTCGGCTGACGCAGCGTCCTTCCTTCCTGCCAGCGCCATTCCGAATACTGCACCTTCACGGCAAGCTGCGGTTTTACCCAATATGTATCCTTCTTCATATCGGGATGCGCTTCCGCGAACGGACTTTTCACCGTCACAAGAGGCTTCAGCACGTCCGTCAGATTGCGCCACTCCGCCTTCGTCATTTTGCCGGTACCCACATGCCCGATATAACGGAACAATCCTTGCCGATCGTACAGCCCGAGCAGCACCGCGTTAACCACACCGCCGTTTAGCGTAAAGCCGCCGATCGCCGCAATGACATCGCCGTAATTTTTCACCTTGATCCAGCGATTATCCTTGCCGTCTATGGTGTAGGTCGATGCCGAATCCTTACAAACAATGCCTTCCATCGCATTCTTCTCCATTAACGCAAACAGGGCGTCGCCATCCGGGAACGATGCTGCCAGCTGAACGGACGGCGTCGGGATGACGATATCCGCCAGCAGGCGCTGGCGCTCCGCGAGAGGACGGTTCGTCACCCATTCCCCATTTACATACAGGACGTCAAAAATCATATACGTAACCGGTACGGCCTTCTGCACTTGCCCAACCCGCTCGAGACGGCGGATGCCGTCCCGGCGCATCACCTCATGGAACGACGGTTTGCCATCATCGGCGAGCGCGATGACTTCCCCGTCCAGGATAACCGATTCGGCCATGCAGTACTGCCGCGTATCGGCAATCTCCGGATAATTGTATGTCCGTTCCCGCAGCTTACGGTTGAAGAGCCGGGTCGTGCCGTTCTCGGTATAAGCGAGAATCCGCGTACCGTCCCATTTGATCTGATACTGCCACTGCGGTCCTACAGGAATCGCACTGCCGCTGACCGGCTCGAATGGCACAATAGGCTGCATATCGCTCGTTCCTCACTCCCTGCTCCGTCGTTTCCCCATAGTATTTCCAAATGTTCCTCGATCAGCCGGAACCGCCGCTTAACGCCCTCACTAATTGATACCCGGGCTCCTGTGCTCGCATGTTCAAGTAATGGCAACCCGCATGAACTAGGTGAATGTTATCTGAAGGCACGGGTACCCTACAAAAATGAAGTCAACCGATCATTCCCCTAACACTAATCTTCCTCAGATTGAGGACTCCAAGCTCATCCAGCAGCACCTTGCCAACGAGCGAACCTTTCTCGCATGGCTGCGAACTTCCATAACGATGGTTGGATTGGGCTTTCTTGCCGCGGGTGTGGTGTTTCGTTCTTCCGGCGAATTCGGACATATCGGGCATATACTCGCAGCAGTTATCGGTGTTAGCGCCATTCTGCTCTCGGGCTTGGTCACGGTCTTTGCGGTCAGGAATTACTTTACGAAGCGTGAACATATTCGCGGAAATACATATCATGCGTCCGACTTTATGATCAAGTTCTCGTCTTGCTGCTTGGCGTTTATTCTTTTAGGCTTATTGCTGCTCATGATCTTCATGCTAATGTATTAGCGTATAACGAACTTGCGTTATTCTGTCCGCCCAAAAACATGATTTCTGCAGTAAAATGCTGCAGCGTCCGAATCGTTCCGGGCCTGGCGGCCGAAACTAGGAATACTTGCTTTCCGAAAGGAGCACTGCCATGCCCGTCGCCTCTTCCGCCAAACAAAAAATTGCGATCCGTGTCGAGGGCTTCGAACTGACCGTTACGAATCCCGACAAACCGCTGTGGCCCGAAGCCGGGATTACCAAGCTGATGTATCTGGAGAAGCTGCTTGCGCTCGCCCCGTATTTGCTGAAGTATACGCGGAACCGCCATTTGACGACGATCCGTTTTCCTCACGGCGCCGGGGACGAGAAGGCGTTTTACCAGAAAAATTGCCCCGATCCCGCGCCGGAGTTCGTCCATACCGCACCGCTGGATGGCATTAACTACATTCATCTCGACTCGGTGCCGACGCTGCTCTGGCTCGGCAGCCTGGCGTCGCTGGAGTTCCATCCGTCCTTTCACTACATCGGCGAAACGCTGCCGGCAGAGTGGCTCATCGACATCGATCCAAGCATCGACCCGGAGCCTCGCATTATGATGGCCGCGGAAATCATCGGCGAAGCGCTGGACGGGATGGGCATCCGATCGGTGCCGAAGACGTCCGGGGCGACCGGCGTGCAAATTTATGTGCCGATTCAGTACGGATATACGTTCGAGCAGCTGCGGAAAGTGGGGCATTTTGTCGCGTCGTATGTCGTCCAGAAGCACCCGAAGCTGTTCACGATCGAGCGGCTGAAAAAAAACCGCGGCGACCTCATCTACGTCGACTACCTGCAGCACTGGTACAACAAAACGTTATCGGCCCCCTACACGCCGCGTGCGCGCGCCGCCGCATCCGTGTCCACGCCGCTGCGCTGGGACGAGGTCGCGATGAATCCGGACCCGCGGGATTTCAACCTGAATACGATTATTCAGCGGCTGCAGCGGACCGGCGATCTGATCGAGCAGTGCCCGAAGCAAAATCTCGACCGCGTGCTGGCCCATCTGCAGTAACGTTAGTAAACAAACCTGCGTTGGCACCAAAAGCTGAACAAAAACAAGACGCACTCGGTCGCCAGCTTGGCCGGCACCAGCGGAACCGACAGCGTAATATGAAGAAGATGCAGCAGCCCGTAATTGAGTGCGAGTATCGTTGCCGCCAGCAAGGAATATCGCAGTACCGACGATCCGATCCCTTTATTCTTCGAACGGGAAAAGACATAGCGCCGATTGATCGTGTAGTTCGCCAGCGAGCTGCCGACTCTAGCACCGATCACGGCAAGAAGCAAATTCGAGGTGACCAGCTGCAGGACAAGCAGGAGCACAAAATCAAGCAAGCCCGACATGATCGACGAGGCGCAATATTTGAGGATGGGCAGGTACACCTTGAGCGAATCGGCTATCGGGCGAAAATGGGAGGAACGGTTGTCGTCCAAATAAATCGTCTCGATCGGCAGCTCCGCAATATGATAGCCTTGAGCGGGAGCTTCGAGCAGCAGGTTCATCTCGTATTCAAACCGTTCGCCCGGCACCTGGCACAGCCAGCCGAGCATTTGGCTCGGATAGCCGCGAAGCCCGGTCTGGGTATCCCCGATGCCGACTCCCGTAACCGCGTCGAAGATTTTGCAGGTCAACCGGTTGCCGAACCGGCTTCGAAGCGGTACGTTCCCCGTAAATTTGCGGCTGCCCAGCACCATCGTCGACTGCCGGGCTTCAATAGCCTGGGCGACGGCGACGATGTCCTTCGGCGCATGCTGGCCGTCGCTGTCGGCGCAAACAACCGCCTCCTTCGAGCCGCGCTCCATCAAATAGCGGAAGCCCGTCTTCAAGGCGCGGCCCTTCCCCATGTTCGACAGATGGGTCAGCACAGTGCAGCCCGCTGCACGCACGGCATCGAATATGCCGCGGAAGCGCTCGCCGCTGCCGTCGTCGACGACAACGATCGACGCATCCGTCATCTTGCGCAGGCGCTGAATCAGCTCGACCAGTCGTTGATCGGGTTCATACGAAGGAATTAATACGTTCATGCCGGGTTGCCTCCTTCAATATAAATGATGTCGCTCACGCCGCGCTCTTCTTGTTTGCCCTGCGGGTTATTGACGACGCGTCCCCTAAAATACATCGTGGAAGAACCGCCGCCGTCCAGATTGTACGCTTCCGTGGCGCCGAGATCGGCAAACAATTGGGCGAATTCGTCCAGCGTCATGCCCCTGCTTTCGCTTTGTCTGCCGTCTACGACGACAAACACGTAGTGATTCGGCGCGATCATGCCGATCCCGGTGCGGGGGTTGGCGCCCGAAATCGTGCGATTGCCGAAGTTCGTATCGATTTTTGTATTCTCAAAGCCCTGGATGAGCTGGCCGTTCTTGATCAGCGCCGGACCGAACGAGAACGTATGCAGCACCCCGTTGTCGAGCAACGATTGCGCCGATTCGGTTAGTTCGTCGTAGGCGGACATCGTTCCGTCCTTATACAGGGCGACCCCTTCCCGGGCCGGGACATTGCGGTACAGCTGATCGTTGCGGATGACGACGCCGTCGCTTCGGAAGCCGTAATAATCACCGTTAATCGCAAAGACCGCTCCATGGTCGCCTGCGATTTCGGACGTGTTCTCCGTAATGTTGCGGCCGAATTGGTTTTTGGCGAAAGCGGCCTGCAGCGCAGCGGCGTCCGCCGCCTTGACGTCGGCCACGTAATACGTTATCTGGTTGCTGCCGGAGCCGGTTACGACTTTCTTGACCGCAATGTCGACATCGCTGCTGTGATAATTCCAATCGTCCGATGTAACGGATGTATCGGTTTGTGCGGCAGCCGTGCCGTTAGGCGTGCCGGTAGCCGTTGCGCTTGTCGCGGCTCCTCCAGTGGGGGCTGTGGAAGCTGCGGCGGCATTGGCTGCGGGAGCGGCTCCTGCTGGGACGGTGGACGTGGCGCTGGCGTTGGACGTTGCGTCTGGAACGACGACTGCTTCCACGTGTTCGATCAGGTAACGGTCGGCTGCCTTGTAGAGTCCTCCTCCGACCAATACGGTACAAATAGCTGCAATGAAATATCGTTTGCGCATGCGCAGTTTTTTCGGGACGTGTGACATGGTAATTCCGCCTTTCTGCCTTGTGAGTGGTTTTCTTATAGGGACAATATAATCTCGCAACCTGAGCTCCTCTTGAGAGTACGTTGAAAGTTTGCTGAAAACGAAGGAGGTTGTGCAGCAGCCAAATGAAAGAAACCAAGCCGGCGTTGGCTTGGTTTCTTTCACTTTGCCGGCCCTTGCAGGCTGAAGCAAAGAATCATGAACTTTCATGGCACATTGTTCGCAGAAATGAATGATGGACCATTTTTTCAAGTGGACGATAATCTGCGTTTAGATCTGTTTGGATTTATTAGGTGTTTCTTAAAAAATTGAGCCGACCACTTCAAAAGACAATAATGCTTTGGAGTCGAATGGAAAATCGTTGAGAAATACTGACAGTAAAGGAGTCCCCGACCATGGCACATATCGAGTATTCAAGATTTCTAATTCAATTTTTAAGCGGTACGGCATTCCCCCCAGCCCTCATGAGAGCATCCATCCGTCATAACGGACTGGAAAGTCGCTATTTTCGCCAAATCGGGACGATGGCCGGAGATAACGGATTGTTAGGGCGCTAAATCGCCAATCCGGACCCCCAGAAGGCCAAAAATCGCAGATTGCTCGAAAATAACGCCCTCCCAAACCTCTATCCCGCCCTGATACCTCGAGGACCTAAAAATAGCGGACTGTAGATCCGCTATGGAACAAGACTGGCGTGCCCCGACTCTGCACATGAACCTCGCCAAACCCGCATTTTCGTACCCGGCAGCCTTCGCCTTCCTGTTACGTTGCATCCCCGACGGACGGCCAGCCGCAGCAGCGACAACAGTCGTACCCGGCAGCCTTCGTCTTCCTGTTACGTTGCATCCCCGACGGACGGCCAGCCGCAGCAGCGACAACAGTCGTACCCGGCAGCCTTCGTCTCCCAGGTTCCGGCTTACAGCCGACAGCCGGGCCTCTTCACCGGTATCAGAATAAAGGCGACAACAGCCTCGCTACGGCTTCCTTCCCCCTCTGTACCCGCGAGCGCTTCTCAAACTCCGCCGTCAAAATCTCCTCGCTGTCCCGCACATCCTGAATGAAATCCCGCTCCAGCCTCTCGATCATCGGTTTGTCGAAGAACACGGCATTAATTTCAAAATTGGAGAAGAAGCTTCGCATATCCATATTGGCTGTGCCGACCGTGGCGATCAGATCGTCGACGAGCAAAATTTTCGCATGAATGAAGCCTTTCCGGTACTGATAAAACTTGACGCCCGCGTGAAGCAGCTCCTTCACGTACGACATCGTTGCCAAATGGACAATTCGCGAATCCGGCAAGCCTGGAAAAATAATGCGCACATCGACCCCGCTCAGCGCCGACGTCTTGAGCGCAATCTGTATGCTCCGATCCGGGATGAAGTATGGCGTCGTAATCCATACCCGCCGCTTCCCCGCCGTAATGGCGCTGAAGACCAGCTCGAAGATCGCATCGTAATGCACATCCGGACCGCTCGGCAATATTTGAACCGGCGTCACGGACTGGCGCTCATGCTCGGGGAACAGCAGCGGATCCGTCAGCTTCTGCTTGCTCGTAAACTCCCAGTCGTTCAGAAACGTTTGCTGCAAATAGTAGATACAATCGCCCTTAAGCTGCAAATGCGTGTCGCGCCAGAAGCCGAGCGCCATATCCCGGCCTAAATATTCGTCCCCGACATTAATCCCGCCGAGAAAGCCTATACGGCCGTCAACGACGACGATTTTCCGGTGATTGCGGTAATTCAGACGCTTGTCGAAGAAGGCAAAGACAAGAGGCAAAAAGCAGCAGACCTCCACTCCCGCACGTTTCATCCGGTCCAAGAAGGCCTTCTTCAGTTTATAACTCCCGACACCGTCCACAATAACCCGCACCTTGACACCTTGCTGCGCTTTGCGGATGAGCATTTCGGCGAATTCGCGGCCGATTTGGTCGTCGCGGAACGTATAGTACTCGAAGTGTATATGATGCTCGGCCTTCTCCATCGCCTGCAAAATCGCCGGGTATGTATGCTGGGCATTCGTCAGTACGTCAACCTCGTTATATTTGGTGATCGGAGATCCCGGCATGTTCATCAGCAGCCCGAACAGCCGCGGGGACTGGCGAATTTCGTAGCCGCTCATATCGGACAAGCTCTCCAGCTTCTCGCGGCTTTGCGCAAGCGAACGCTGCATTTCGTCAAGCGCCCGGAAGCCTTTGCGCCGTACGATGCGGCGCTGCCGATATTCCTTGGCAACGAAGTAATACATCACGAAGCCGATAATCGGAAGAATGAACAAAATCAGCAGCCATGCCACGGTCTTCTCCGGATCGCGAAACTCGAGCAGCAGGATGGTTGCGGTTTGGAAAATGAATAGAACCAGCACGATCGTTAGCCACAGCATCGGTTTCACCTCCGCATTAGTGTTAACCGCCAGCAATGGAGAATAATCCCCACCGGTTGTGGAAATCTATGCTATAGCAAACTCGACGAACGGAGGAGACCATCGTATGCGACAGAAAGGCAGAACCCCCGGTTTGTTGACGCGAATGCTGCATGAGCGCCGCCACCCTTCTTCAGACGAAGGAGAGTCCGGAGTAAGAGCGGAATCCGGCGTTCCGTCTGGGGAGCCCGGGACGGCATCGCACGTTACCCATATCCGGTTTCTTGATGATCTGAAGCGGGAGCCCTTGTTTGCTTCGCTGGCGGAGAACCGGCAGGCGCTCAAACATTTCTTTCAAGACTGTTCGGACATCGTCGTCCGGGACATCGAGTTCGAAGCCGGGATACCGGGACTGATCGCGTTTACCGACGGTCTGGTGAACAGCGCCGTACAGCATGAAGCTCTGGAAGCTATGCTCGTGTTCGAAGGTGTCTCTACCGACATCGAGACGTTCATGCATGCAAATTTACCCGTCGGACAAGTCGCAGCCAAAGACAACTTCGGCGAGGTACTGCTGGGCATTCTCGGCGGCGACACCGCCGTATTCGTCGGCGATCAATCCAAGGCCGTACTGCTGAGCATCCGTGGTCCCGAGAAGCGCTCGATCAGCGAGCCGGATACCGAGGCCGTCGTCCGCGGCCCCAAGGAAGGCTTTGTCGAAAGCTTGCGCACCAACACGTCGCTCATTCGCAGGAAGCTGAAGACGCCGCGGCTGAAAATGAAATCGATGGTGATCGGCAAAGAAACGAACACAAGCATTGTTGTTTCCTATCTGGAGGATATTGCAGTACCGTCAACCGTTGAAGAAGTGATCAAGCGCATAAAGAAAATCAACATCGACGGCGTCCTGGAGTCAGGCTACATTGAAGAATTCATTCAGGATAACTCTTATTCCCCGTTCCCGCAGGTTCAGTATACGGAGCGGCCGGATGTCGTCGCCGCAGCACTGTTGCAGGGACGCGTCGCCATCATCGTCGACGGAACGCCGTTCGTCCTGCTTGTCCCGTTCGTCTTCGCACAAATCATGCAGGCGAGCGAGGATTACTATGAACGCTTCCAAATCGCCACGCTCATCCGTTGGCTTCGTTATTTGTTTCTCGTATTATCCGTTACGACTCCGGCCTTCTATGTTGCGGTCATGACGTTCCATCAGGATTTGCTGCCGACGACACTGCTGCTCACCATTGCTGCTGCAAGAGAAAACATCCCGTTCCCCGCGGTCGTCGAAGCCCTGATCATGGAAGTTACGTTCGAAGCGCTGCGGGAAGCCGGGATTCGGCTTCCGAAGACGATCGGCTCCGCGGTCAGTATATTGGGGGCGCTCGTCATCGGACAATCGGCGGTTCAAGCGGGCATTGTCTCGGCGCCGATGGTCATCGTCGTATCGATTACCGGCATCGCCTCGTTTACGATACCGAAATTCAACGGCGCCATCGCCCTGCGCATGCTGCGCTTCCCTATTCTGTTGGTGGCGTCCGTATTCGGCTTCTACGGAATCCTGCTCTGTGCGATTCTCATCGTCGGCCATTTGGCGGGACTGCGTTCTTTCGGCATACCGTACTTATCTCCGCTCGGTCCGCTATCCGCTGCCGACCTTAGCGATACCCTCGTCCGCGCTCCGTGGTGGACGATGGACAAGCGTCCGCAATTCATGCCGGTCCAAGACAACGTACGTCTCGATACGGAGCTGCCTGATGAAATTGCGGAGCAAAGCGGGCAAGAAGGCCGCAATATTGACCACAAGGAGGACGATTCCTGATGGCTGCGCTTAGAAATGGGCTGCGCCGCGGACTTTCGGCTTTCTTATTAACCGCAGCGTCCCTTCTTCTGACCGGGTGCTGGGACCGCGTCGAAATCAACGATATGGCCTTTGCCCTAACCTCTGCGTTGGACAAAGAACCGGACGGCTCCTACCGGGTGACCTACATGTTTCCGCTTCCCGGTCAGATGGGAGGCGGCGGAGGCGGCGGGGGCGGAACCGGCGGAGGCACGGAAAGCTATTATATTGATTCGGAAACCGGGCCTTCGATTCGCGATGCTTCCAGCAAGCTGCAGCAGCGAATGTCGAGACTGCTGTTCATCTCTCACCGGAGAACGATCGTCGTCGGCGAGGAGCTGGCCAAGGAAGGCATATCGGACCTGTTCGACTCCGTTCCGCGAATGCCCGAGAGCCGGCTCAGCGCGTATTTTATCGTATCCAAAGGTCCTGCCTGGAAGCTGATCAATGCCAAGCCCAAATTCGAACGTTTTCCGGCCGAGACGATCCGCGAGCTGTCCAAATCTCCCGGCGCGATGAACGTGAACGCCAAGAACGTAGCTATGGCGCTTAGCTTCGACAGCGACCCGATTATCATCTATATGGGAGAGAAGGCGTCGGAGAAAGCGTCGGTCGTGTCCAAGGAAATTCAAGTGCTGGGGTATGCCCAATTCAAAGGGGACAAGATGGTGGGCGTCTATGAAGGGAGCGCCACGCAGGGACTCATGTGGCTTCGGGATGAGGTGAAAAGCTATTCCGTCACCTTGAAGGATCCGAAGGAGCAGAAGCCGATCGTCGTTCAAGTGGAGCGCGGCAGCACGAATATCATTCCTCATATTAAGGGAGATGACATTTCGATTTCCATCGATCTGGATATACGTGCCAAGGTGCGGGAAAACTTTAGCAGCCTCGACATGAACAAAACCGCAGATCTGCATACGGTCGAGTCGCTTCTTTCCGCCCAAGTCAAAACCTCTGTGGAGCAAGTCATCGCCCAAATGCAAAAAAAATCCGCCGATTCCGCTCAGTTCGGGCAGATGATCTGGAGGCATTACCCTGCTATTTGGAATGCCAAGCTGGAGGATCAGTGGGATGAACAATTCCCGAAGGTGAAATTCACCGTTTCGGCCAAAAGCGGCATCACCGAGGTCGGACTCATTAACCAGAATGTGACGAAGAGGAGCCGATAAGATTGGATATCGTATTCAAAACCATCTTTCCGCTGCTTTTGTTTCTATTTGTCGTCACCGATTGGCCCGGCCTGGGTAAAACCTCTACACCCTTGAAAATTACTTACGGGCTAATCATTTTACTCGCAGCAACATTTTACATGTTCCGGTTTACCGGTTACGAGCCCCCGACCCCAATCCGATTCTTCATTGAACACGTAGCTCCGGCTGTGGAAGCAATGCTTGGTCTGAAATAACTAGGAAATGAGGAATGTGCCATGCATGGAAAACAATACATCAATATCCGCCAATTTTCTTGGCTGACCAGCACTCTCTTAACGGGAGGCGGCCTTGTTTCCGTGCAGAACGTTCTCGCCAGAGCTTCCGGCCCCGATATGTGGCTCAGCTACTGGATGCCGACCCTCTATGTATTCATCATCGTCGCCTTGCTCGGATACCTGAACAAGGTGTTCCCCGGACGTCATATTTACCGGATTAATACCGAATTGTTCGGCAAATGGTTCGGGGGACTGCTCAATGCCGTGATTCTTTATCATTTCTGGATGATTCTTGTCCGTGACATCTCGCTGTTCAACCGTTTCTTCGTCACGACGCTGCTGCCGCGTACACCGCTGGAAATATTCGGATTGCTGTTCATGATCGTCATGATCTATTACGGCCGGACTTCCTTGGAAGTCGTCGCCAGGGTGAACGACGTTTTCTTCCCGTTGTTCGTGCTGATTGTGCTGCTTATGCCGTTCAGCTTACTGAATGAAATTCAGCCCAGCCTGATTCAACCGATCATGGCGAGCAGCTTCCGTCTGCACATCTCATCGAATATCATCTCCTCGAGCTGGTATGCGGATATTTTGATCATGGGCGCCTTCCTGCATATGGTCCATTCCTCTACGGAGTTAAAATCAAGTCTTCGCCGCGGCGCGATACTGTCAAGCTTCATTTTATCGCTGGTCTTAGCGCTCAATGTTTTCGTATTCGGTCCCTATTTGCCGGGCAACTTTATTTACCCGACTTATGAGCTTGTCCAGCAAATCCACATTACGGACTTCCTCGACCGGGTTGACTTGATCATTCTCATGATCTGGTTTCCGGTAACGGTGTGCAAGGTCGTCATGATTTATATCGCTTTGCTGTACGGTGTAACGTCCTTCTTCCGGAAGGCGGACCACAGCTCCGTCAATAAACCGCTGGCCGCCTTTCTGGTGATCACCGCATTGGCCGTGTTCCGCTCCACTACCGAGGTATTCAGCTACGGTAACTATGCATCCGCAGCGATCGTGTTCGGCTACCAGCCGGTCTATTTTGTGCTTCTGTTCATAGCTGTCAAAGTATACCTGCGCCGCAACGGATTGAATCCTGCCGATCTCAGTCAGCGGCGGGAACCGCCGGTCGGCCGCAGCAATTCGGGTAGACGCGGCAATATGAAGATCTGGGATCGAATCAGCACCAAGATGTCTTACTCCTCCTGGCGGCTGACGAGCAACGCAGTTCTATGTGTGATAGTCGTCGTCGTCGCGGCCGGATATTGGACAGGTCAGCGCTGGGCGGCCGGCGGACTGATAGCGGGTGCGATGTATACCTTATGTATGGTCATTCTGCTTCTGTCTACCTATGCAGAGACGAAGTCAACCTCCTCCTAGCTTGGTCGGCCCGCTTGGCGGCTTTGCGGCTCCGCTCGGCGGACTGTCCGGCAGCGATACCGGGCAGCGGTAGAAAACAGCCTCGGCTTGGGTGCCGGGGCTATTGGTGCTATACTGATACACATATAGACATATACGGACATATATACAAGCAGACGGGAGAGACTCCAGCTTATGACGCCGCAAACGATTTTATTCGATTTGGACGACACTTTGGTGCACTGCAATAAATATTTTGAAATGGTCATCGATCAGTTCGTCGACGAAATGCTGTCCTGGTTCTCCGGCCACGGACTGACTCCGCAGCAGGTGAAAGACAAGCAGCTGGAGGTCGACCTTGCCGGCGTGAACATCCACGGCTTCAAGCCGGAGCGTTTCCCGCAATCGTTCGTGGAGACGTATCGGCTGTATGCCGAGCAATTCGGCCGCAGGACATCCCCTGACGAGGAGCAGTTCCTGATGAAGCTCGGACGCACGGTGTACACCTATTCGGTGGAGCCGTATCCGCATATGGCCGAGACGCTCGACATTCTGTCGGATGCCGGCCACAAGCTGTTCCTTTATACCGGCGGAGACGCTTCGATCCAACGGGCGAAAGTACGGGACAGCGGACTGCATCGATATTTTGACGACCGGATCTTCGTGACCCTGCACAAAAATACCGATTTCATGCGCTCCATCGTAACCGAGCAGGGCTTCGATACATCCCGCACATGGATGATCGGCAATTCGGTGCGAACCGATGTGATTCCTGCGCTCGAAGCAGGGCTGCATTGCATCCATATCCCGGCCAAGAACGATTGGCATTACAACGTAGGCGAAGTAACCGTTTCGCCGAAGGGAGCGTTTCTGACGCTTTCGTCGCTGCAGGATGTGCCTCCGGCCATTCGGGAGTACGCAGGGCGCCGTTGATATGGGCCGCGGTTCCCGCAGCATTCTTCATCGATCGAGAACAAAGAACCTTCCCCTCCGCGCATGAAGCAGGGGGAAGGTTCTTTCTCTACGTATACATTCTATTGCGGCGCTGCTGGATCAGCTCCAGAGTTTGCTGCAGCTCCCGCTTGCTTAGCGCCACTCGTTTCGTTAACTCGACGTGCTTCTTATAGAGCTTCTGTACCCTCTCGGTTAATGCTCTAATATTGGTGTTGTTGAGATGATCCATCTTCCGGCTCTCCTTTGCACAAGTAATTGGGCAAACAACACCATCGATTGTACCTTAATATGATCTTAATGTATGTCGAAATATGTCATCAAATTCAGCATTTTTTCCGCGTGATTTCGGCCTTAAGCGGCTACATCCCTGCGTGTAAAGACGAGCCAGGACAGCGCATTGAACACCACGAAATAGACGGCGAGCACACTGACCGAGAAGCCGAGCGTCATACCCTCCGCCAGCGGCTGTCCCGCCAAGTAAGGCGTCAAATCCGTGTTCGCGAATAAGAAATATTTCCCCCATTCCCACCGCAGCAGCAGCATCGTCAGCAATTGTCCCGTCAGCATCAGGAACATGCTCACGCCGACCGAGAGCACCGAGCTGCGGAACACCGACGAGATCATAAAGGCCAGCGTAACGACCATGATCAGCTCGATCATCTTCAGCCCGTAAGCAGCCAGCACGGTGCCGGCAGCCGAGCTCTCCCGGACAGCCCCGGCTTCGTCAATCGACAAGACCGGCGCCGACCAGCCGGTGAAGCCGGACAACACACCGTTCATGAGGACCGAACCGGCAAACAAGATCACCAGCAGGAATAACGCGAATAACATTGTCGATATATATTTGGACAGAAGGATTTTGGCTCGCGAAGACGGCCTGATCAGCAGCAGCTTGATCGTTCCCCATGTGAACTCGGCGGCGACGACGTCGGCAGCCACGATAACGGTGAACAGCGTCGCCAGCGTGACAAGCCAAGCCTGCTTCTGCACGCTGCCCCACATCGTCGCCTCCGTCGGCGGGATATGATGATCCAGCTGGTAGCGCGACACAGCCAGCTGCTCGATTAACCGTTTCTTCAGCGGTCCCGGTGTCTCTTCACTCTGCAATTCGCGTTCCATGGACTGTATATTCTGCTGCAGCTCCGTCTTCCAATCGATCCGGGGATGGCCGGTGGAGCTTTTTTCGTTATGGGAAATCAATGCAGCCAGCAGGCAAAACGCCATCAATATCCCGACGAGCACCCATGTCCGGACTCGAAGGTATATTTTCATATTTTCGTTACGGACGAGGTTAAGCAATGGACTCCCTCCCGGTAATCTCGAGAAATTTGTCTTCCAGAGATTTGGTAACGATGCGGATTCCTGATACCCGAATCCCGCCTTTGACCAGCTCGCTATTGATGTCGGCGATCCGTTCGCGTTCGATTTGCACGACCAGTCCTTCGGCTAAGCCATCGGCGCCGCCGCCTGGCTGGGCGGCCACCTCCGCTTCCGGGAATACCGCGCGGATCAGCTGCTCCGCCTTGGCGATCTGTCCGCCGTCGACCTCAAACAGTACGGGCTGAAGGCCGTCATCCCGAACGAATTCGCCGATCGCCCTTACATCGATCAGCCTGCCTGTCTGCAGGATCGCGATCCGGTCGCACATGAGCTCCATCTCCGCAAGCAGGTGGCTGGATACGATGACGGAGATGCCCTCCTCCCGGGTCAGCCGCCGCAGGTGGTCGCGAAGCTCGCGGATCCCCGCCGGGTCGAGTCCGTTCGTCGGCTCGTCGAGGATGAGCAGCGACGGCTTGTGCAGCAGCGCCTGAGCGATGCCGAGCCGCTGGCGCATGCCCAAGGAATATGTCTTTACCTTCTCGTGGATGCGGTTCTCGAGCCCGACGAGCGCGATGACCTCTTCGATCCGCTCCCTCGTTACCCCCGGCGACATACGGGCAAAGTGCAGCAAGTTATGATAGCCGCTCAGGAATTTGTACATTTCCGGATTCTCGACAATCGCCCCGACATGCCGAATCGCTTGCTCGAACTCCGTGCGGATCGACTTGCCTTGAATGAATATTTCGCCTTCCGTTATCGACATGAGACCGACCATCATGCGGATCGTCGTCGTTTTGCCTGCGCCGTTCGGACCGAGGAAGCCGAATACCTCGCCGTGCGGCACATCAAACGAGATCCCGTCGATGATGGTCTTCCCGCCGATTCGTTTGGTCACGCCGTGCAAACGAACCAGCGGTTCATGATGGATGTGTTCCATATGAATTCCTGACTCCCTTCGGTCTATCAAACTATCAGCCGTTACCAGTTTACCCCGATTGCGGTTCGTGAAAACAGTGCGCGAAGTCACGATCCGGTCACATGGCTTCGTATGACCGAATTCACTAGCCGCCCCGCGCCGCAATCAAGTACAATACAATCAACAAGACAGGGGGAAGCTGCGTTATGATTGAAAGACGCCCGTGGCATTGGGTCGACTGGATGCTGCTCTCGGTGCAGACCGGCTGGTTTCTGGTCGGCGCCATCTACGCTGTGTTCGATCAGGCCGTGTTCGGCCAAGTGCCCGTCTGGGCCGCCTTAACGCTGATGCTGCTCGGCATTATCGGAACACTGGCGTTCTGGCGTCCGGGTTACGTGAATTTAACGTGGGTGCCGCTTATTTTATTGGTCACGGTAGGCACCTTGCAGACATTGATCGTCTGGACGTCGGGCAGGACGGTCGGCATTATTTTCGTACCGCTCATTCTGATCGGGTTTCTGGCTCACCGGCGTACGATGTGGTGGACGATCCCCGTTTTCGTGTTTGCGGTACCGCTGTCGAGCTGGTTTCTGTTCCATGCTTATAAGGGTGCGATTTATGCTCTTGAGGATCTGCTCAATTACGTCATGTTTTTTGGAATCGGATTTGCGCTGGGCCGGTTGTACCGGACGCAGGTAAAGACGGGCCGCCTGCTTGAAGAGAATCAACGCCAGTACAGCCTGATCCGCCAGCAAAATCAAGTGCTCGAGCAGTACGCCAGCCGCATCGAAGCGCTGACGCTGCAGGCCGAGCGTAACCGGATGGCGCAGGAGCTGCACGATACGGTCGGCCATACGTTTACATCGGTCATTATGGGCATGGACGCGGTCTCTTACCTGATTGAGGCGGCGCCGGACAAGGCGAAGGAGCAGCTGGAGAAGCTGCGCTCGGTTACCCGCAGCGGCCTGGAGGAAGTGCGGCGGTCCATTCATCAGATGGCGCCCCAAGAGGACGATCTGATCGTCTCGGAACAGTTTTCCCGGCTTGCGAATGAGTTTGCTATGCAGACGGGCACCGTCATCCGCGTAGAAGTGAAGGGAAAGGAATACGAGCTTCCGCAGCAAGCCCGCTGGACGCTGTTCCGCTGCTTGCAGGAGTCGCTGACGAATGCGAAGCGGCACGGCCATGCGAGCGTGGTCACCATCATTTTGGAATTCGGAGCCAAATATGTAGAGCTTAGCATCGAAGACAACGGTATCGGCTCGGATACGCTCGAAAGCGGCTTTGGGCTGACGGCGATGCGGGACCGGCTCGAGGCTCTTACAGGGACGCTTCACGTTCGATCGAAGAGCGGGGAAGGCACCTGCGTCCGCTGCCGTATTCCGATGTCGGTATAATTCGTGGATTCCAGGAGGAGATAGACAATGAAGGATATCAAATTGCTGCTGGTCGATGACCAGGATTTGATTCGCGAAAGCTTGCATATCGTATTGGATATGGACCCGGAGATCGAGGTCGTCGGTCTCGCCGAGAACGGACAAGTCGCCATCGACTTGTGCCGGGAGAAGCAGCCGAACATTGTGCTGATGGACATCCGGATGCCGGTGATGGACGGCGTGGAGGCGACGAAGCGGATCAAAGCCGAATGGCCGCATATTCGCGTCATTATCGTAACGACGTTTCAGGAGGTCGATTACGTCGTCGAAGCGCTTGGCGCAGGGGCCGAAGGCTATTTGCTCAAAGCGATTCATCCGAAGGAGCTCGCCTCCGGGATCAAGTGGGTTCACCGCGGCGGCACGCTCATTCCGCAAGATATTGCGAGGCTGCTCGTGCAGCAGGCGAGGTCAGGTGCCGGCGGCGGGAGTGGTGCGAATGGTGCGGGTGCAGGTGACGGTGCCGGCAGCAGCGGCGCGAGCGCTTCGGCGGACGCATACGGACTGAGCGAACGGGAGCTGCAGGTGCTCCACTGCATCGCCGACGGACTGAACAACAAGGAGATTGCAGAGAAGCTGTTTCTCTCTGAAGGCACGGTGAAAAATTACATTTCCAATATTTATTCGAAAATGGACGTTCGCGACCGCATTCAGGCGACGCGCAAAGCGCAAGACGAAGGGATGCTGTAGGGAAAGTACATCAGCTGCTTAAAGTGAAGCGAAGTCAGAGCGGCTGATGATGTTGTATTCTCTCCCGGCCCGATATGGCTTTCCGTCGGACAGGTTATTGTTTACCTTGCCCGACGGAGTGCAGTTTCGTTTCGTGCTTATGAGCTTCCATCCGCTGAGCCCCTGGATTTTACCGCGGACAATTTCGCTGTAATCATCGACATGGCTTGCTCGTAGGTTAGTTCCCCCGCTGCCACCCTATACAGTTGTTCGCTGATTGTTTGTAATGTCTTTAGATCCTCGGTAGTATCCAGTCTGACGTCCAGATCCGTAGGCGGGCGCAAACTATAGAAGGGTTCGTAAAATTCCTTCTTCGCATCCATGACATCGCGGCGTGCGGAGAGTCCAGTCGAGGACACCTTGGCGTTCATCTTTGCGGTCTCCTCACTGTGCAAGAACGCGATCAGACTCCAGGCCAGTTCAGGATTCGGCGTTTGCGCATGGATGGCATAGATGTGAGGAACGACATAATCGGCTCCCCTTTGTGGAAATTGCGGATCGATGGGGATCGAGGCGACGCCCCAATTCACCTTGCCTGTATTCGTCAGTAAATACACATAAGAAGAATCTTCGATGGTCATGGCGCTGTTGCCCTGCAAAAATAGCTGGCTGTCTAATCCGCGTTTGCTTTGGGAAAAATCCCTATGTTGATCGTAGGCTGCACCGCTCTGATAAAGAGAAACAACCTCCTTGAAAAGCTGATTCCATGCAGGAGCTTGGAGCAATGACAATTCGGCCGAGCTTTCCGGCAATCGCAATTGCCGGGAAAGAGCCATCAACCGGATCAATTGATCCATCGGCACAGACATCGAGGAGTAGCCGTAGAGAGGGGCATCACCATTACGCTGCCCGGCAAAGCGTTGAACAAGAGTCTGAAATTGCTGCCAGCTCATATTGCTCTCCGGATAGGAAATCCCGTAACGATCGAATAATTCCTTGTTATAATACAAAGCCTGCGTCGAGAAGGTCGGACTCAACCCGTAAAGCTCCCTCTGGCTGCCTGCCCGCAGAAGCTCGGTCAAATACGGATGCAGCCTTTCCAGATCGAATTCGTGCCCGCTGACAAAAGGGTCTAGATGAAGAAGCTTGCCTTCTGCTGCCAACTGAAAATATTGTTTCAGATTTAAGTCCAAAACATCAGGCCGCTCCCGGTCGATGAAGTCACTGATTTCTTCAAGAAGGTTTGACTTTTCAACGGAATACACCTGCAGCATGGAAGGAATTTGGATGTCAACATTCGTATGTTGAAGCATAAAGAACTGACCGTACCGGCTCATAAATTGATTTTCATCCACAGCCATTACCTTAAGCGTTTCTCGTCCTTGCACCACAGGCTTGTTCACACAACCGGCCATTGCGGAGGAGACAACGCCCCATACCGAGAACAGGACCAGCCATTTCCGGATTGCGCCGCGTCTCCGTTCACTTCCTCGCATCATGCGTATACCTCTTTTCGACTAAAGGAAACTAGGGTAATCCCTATAAAACCAAAACAATATGCAGTTAAAATCGATATGGATCGAAGCATCGTCTCCCATCCGGCCCCAGAGTCTATTGATTGGCTAACATTCAGGTGGGCAAACAGCAGGAACTCGGTCCAACCGGCGGTTCCCCATATTTTGCTCGATATCGTACCTGCAAAGAGCGTCAGCAAGGAAATCACGATAGCCAACGAGCTGTTGTTCAATAACGTCGAGATCATCAGGCAGAGCAAGCAAATTACTGTATTTTCTAGAGCCCTGAGGATCAGCTTGCCGGCGACACCCTGCCAGTACGTATGACGAATTATCTCACCATCGGACGCTGTCACATAATAATGCTTGGCGGCCCCTTCAAATCCATACAGAAATCCTCCTATCGTAAATCCAACGGCAAACAATACCGCCATACCCGCCATCAAGCAGGCCATCATCGCCACTAATTTGGCAGCGATCACTTTCCATCTTCGGTGAGGACGAAACAGCAGCATTCGAATCGTCCCCCTTTGGTATTCCGAAGCTACCATATCCGCAGCAATCAGGATCAGAAATATGGTGATGACCACGGTCAGACCCATCGAATTATTCACGAAGACCCATGCATTCTTGTCGTACGGGGAAATATTGTTTTCCAAGAAATAATTGTTTTTCTTCAGATTTTGCTCCATGATCCGTTTAAAATTGGTGGAAAATGGGTCCCCCTCAACGTGAGTCAAGACCTCCTCGATATCTTTATTTTCACGCATAAGCTCCTGTCGCCAATCCTTACCCTGCAGCTCCTTGCTAGACATGTTATCGATCACCGCATTTACACCTAGAAGCAAAAGGAGTAGCCCTAGAAATACCCAAACTCTCTTGGTAGTTACGAGCTTGTCCAGTTCGTTACGAAACATCGCCACGAGCACTTTCGCCCACACTCTCTTTCTGCCCCGCCAGAAGGGTATAATAGCTCTCGATTGAAGTGGTTTCTTTCTTGATCTGATATACAGCAATGCCGCGATTGTGCAAGTGTCCCAGTAGATCGGGAATCCTCTCCCGTTCCATCCTTATCTCCAACACGCCGCGTTCCTTATGCTGAGGTCGTAATGCCGGATCGAATTCTGCAACGGCCCGCACGGCTTGCTCCGCTTCGTCCACTTCCAGCAGATAACCGTCTTTTGCAGTGACGCTGCGGAGCTCCTGCAGAAAGTGATCTCCGCACAGCGCACCCTTGCGAATAACGAGAATTCTGTCGCAGATCAGATCCAATTCGGTCAAATGATGACTAGAGATCAGGATGGAAGTGCCGGAGCTCCTCATATCCTTTAAGAGGTGACGCAAGTCATGAATTCCATCGGGATCCAGACCGTTCGTCGGCTCATCGAGCAGCAGCAAACCCGGCTTATGCAGCAGTGCTTGAGCGAGTCCGAGACGCTGTCTCATTCCCAGTGAATACGAGCTTACTTTCTTGAACATCGCTTCTTCAAGCTCCAGCCGCTTGAGTGTTTGTCCGATGTCTATGCTGGCATCCGGATATATTCTGGCATGCAGTTGGAGATTTTGATATCCGGTCATATGATTATAGAATTGAGGCGTTTCGATAATCCCTCCAACGGAAGCTAAAGCTCGTTCCATGTCTTTCTTGATACAATAGCCGTTAATTTCGATGTCTCCCGAGGTGAAGGCAATCAATCCCGCGATCATACGAATGATAGTCGTTTTGCCTGCACCGTTTGGTCCGACCAAACCGACAATTTCTCCTCTTCGAATCTCGAAGGATACTTCATTGACAATAGAATGCCTGCCGATTTTCTTGGTCAGCTCCCGGACCGCCAGTACTGTTGAGTTCATCTCATACCTCTAACAGATTATTTTTGAGCGCACTTAAACAGCGTTTGGATATCAGTGCCGACTTCCCGTTTAAGAAGGGAGCCTCATACACATTTTTGTTCATGAGGCGGACTTCCTTTATGAATTTGATGTTGACGATAAAGGAACGATGCGTGCGAACAAAGCTGTCTGGCAGCATAGGAGATATTTTGTTCAAGGATATCGCTACCGGAATCTCGGACTCCCCTGTGGTTTGCAGCAGTGTATGCTGACGGAACCTTTCCAAATATATGATTTCATCGAAATCCACAAACTGAATCCCGTCTCTGCGGATAATCATGAATCGGTTATTTTTAATTTCCAATATCATGGAAACTCTCCCCTTTCGTTATTGAACGCACAAATCGAATAAATAATATATACAAACAATTTCATAAGGGGATAATGTCGTCTCCGTTACACTCATGATCATATTGTTGATTTTGTTGGGCATATAAGACTCGAATTCAATGACCGCAACTTGCCTTTCCGTTTGCTGCTCCAGCAAGCGGACTCGTTTGTCTGCAAAGTCTTTCTTCATGCTGTAGCTTTGGCCATGCGCCTGAAATATGAAATGCGGGTTAGTCTTGATGACGGTCTTGTCCTCTACCACAAAGTCGACGGTATTCTCCCCGGTACGGCTGGTGACATTCCACTTATGCCGCATCCATGTGAACTGCTGGTGTGCCGTTACCTGAATGGATCCTTCATGATTAGACACCCGAACGTTGATGCCCCAATGGTCGACTATATAGGACAACGTCTTATCGATCACATCTTTGAAGTATCTTTGCATCGTTCCGATTTCGGAGTGGCTGCTGTCTTTCAAAACAATAGGTTTTGTGGACAATCGAAAGAACGGTCTCGAAAAATAATAAGTATCCAAATCAACCCCTCCTTCATTGGACGAAATAGTAAATTAGGCGATTCGATACATACACCTCTAACAGAGCTCCAGCCAGCAGGATACCGAAAATTTGGGGTAACGTTCGCAGCAGGACACGCTTGTAAAATGCCGCCAACTGAGCTCTACCGATCAGATTGCGAGAATACAAGAGAATGCAGCGCACATGCTCGATCGTGAACTTCAGCACTAGATAGCCGACAAACCACTCGCATAATCCGTGAGAAAACGAGCTCAAATAATAAATAAAAGGGTGGATGCCCTCGGCAGCAGGACCTGCTCCCATATGCAATAAAAATTTGATTATGGGAATCAGCGACAAACCCAAAACCCCCATCAGCATCCAAACGAGTGCCATAAATCCATTTACGAGAAAAATGAACGCAGCATCCCCCGCCTGTAGTAACGCAACGGTACGGTCGTGGAAGCCCGACACGGGCTGAGCCGAACCTATGCCTATACAAATGACGGAAATCATTATATAACCGAATAATATTTTTCGTTTGCTCTTGAACTCTATACGCGTAGGATCCATTCGTACTTACCCTCGGTTATGAGCCTGTGTCAGCCTATAGGCATCCACCATGGCGAAGATCCAAATGATGGGGAACATAATAACTCCCACGAAAAATCCAATCAACAAAATACTAACCGTCTCCAGTACAAGGAGCCACACCCCTCTTTTCACATTCCCGACATACAAATGCCCTAAACCCGGATAAATAAACGACAATAAGACGGCGAGCCAACCTTTCTTCAATGTACCTTCTCCTCCATTTCAACTGGATTAATATGATGGTAGATCATGATTGACGTAAATTAGGTACCATATTATGTATTTAGAAACATTTCAAGGAAATTATGTGCTAAACTTTTCTTGGGTAAAAGCCCAAATTATAAAAGGAGATGAAGGAATTGTTTTACAACTACTTTACAGGAACGAGCTCTCTAGGTGACGCAGCATGGACTATCGCAACGGCTTTTATGCGCAAGTTTAACATCGTCGGAGATACTTACAACCTGGTCACCAGCTTGACCTGGAAGCTGCGTGCTCTAGGCTCCGCATTCAGCGGCGGCAATCCATGGGCCATTATGGGCGGCGTCCTTCTTGACCTTGGCGAGTTCCTGGTGCAATTTACGCCTGCGGGTAGAACTTGGCAGATCGTATCGTGGCTTTGGACAGTAGCAAACGTTCTATAAGAATCATAGAACGATCTTTCAATAACTCACATATGAATTATTATATATTTACTATTCTATTAAATTTTGGTATTATTTACAGATAAAATTAAATGCCAAGGCTATGATCACCCCATCGCCTTGGCATTTAATTTCCTGACTGCACTTCCAGCTTTTTAGAAAACTTTGTTCGATCCGTGACTCTCATTTTTTCATAGATCTTATTGATGTAATTTCTAACGGTTCCTTCGGATAGCTGAAGATATGTGGCGATTTGCAGTACACTCTGCTGATTAAGCCAAAAATAAGCGACTTGTTTCTCCCGCTCAGTTAACCGATATTGATCCATACAGCTGTACAGCTTTGTTTTTTTATAATGAGGATGCTTGGAATGGATCGACTGCTGAATGTCCTTAGTCAACTTTGTTATCAAGGCCACGCTTATTGATAGATCCCTGCTTCTGTGAAACGCCAATGCTAAACATCCAATATTTCTGTCCTCCAATTGCAGCGGTGTCCCTACGAACGTCCAACATTGCAGCAATTCCAACGTATGCTCTTCTCCGGTGACGACCACTGTTCGGCCAAGCTCCTGCGCTGCAGACACTCCGTTAATACCGCCGCTCCTTAAATTCAATAACGTTCCTGCACCGAAGCGATAAGTATCCAGCAGCCCTCTCATCTCCGCTTCGCAGAATAGTTCAAGAATATAACCGGATTCGTCTGCAAGCACGATCAGCACTTGGTTCAACAAATTCTGATAATCATGAATCTCAGCTGTGACGATGTCGATTAATATACGATTTCGGCACCGCTTTTCCTCTGCGGCTGCCCTCGATTCTCTTACAAAATACATCATCTTCGGATCTACTTGCAGCAAAGCTTGAGCTTGCAGATGCTTATAAGATTCAAGCATGGATATCGTTTCGCAGACTTCCGGAGATGAGGCAATAAAAGGATTCAATTTCATCAATTCCCATCTATATCCATTTTAATTTTTATATTAGGGCTTGCTGAAAAATCAAAAAATCCTTATCTCACAAGGGTTTAGAGGCACTTTTGTC
>NZ_JBHLWN010000049.1:0-126494 GCF_042432825.1 Paenibacillus chartarius
CAGCATACAGGAGGCGCTTTTTCTTTTCAAACCGCAAATTAATTCATTACAGGAATAGCTCTTTATAAAAATGCTCTAATGTGAGAGCTCCTTTTCCTTCGATGGATTCTAATGCGTTTTTAACCAAGTTGAAAAAGGCTTTGAGAATCAGATTCTTTTTTCCAACAAATTGCTTGTCCCGATCGCGGAAAATCTTCGTTACCTTTATATCGTAAAGTTTTTCCTGAAATAAAAAAATCAATGATTCCAATTCTGAACAAAGACTAATGGAGACGTTGGGTTCATCGTCTAAATCCGGTTTCGCAACCTGTAGTAAATTATTCAACGTCCTAATTGCGTTATCCAATTCTTCTACGATTATGGGAAAATAAAGGTGATCGATTTGTTTTTGCATAAGCTGAACGAAACCTTTAACGGTGGTTAATGGATTTCTAACTTCATGAGCAATCCCGGCGGCCATCTGTCCGATTGAGGACAGTTTTTCCGCTGCTGATAACCGCCTTTCAGTGGCCTTCCGTTTTGTACTATCCAGCACTCTTAATTGAATAAGCATGTCGCCACCGAGATAATACGGTGCAGCCGCGGCGACAACGTCAATGGATTCGCCATCGCTTCGGATCATTTTTTGCTCAATTAATTTCATTTCAGACGCTTCGGTACTTTTTATTTGGGCAAACTGCTCATTACAAATCCCGTGATAATCGGGATGTAAGAAACGGTTGATATCAACCCCGATAATTTCATCGGGATAAGACAAACCGAGGAGATTAAAGCCAGTTTGGTTTACATAGATGACCTTCCGGTTTTGAAGCAAGAAAATAGCCTCGAGAGAATATTTAAGCAATTGATCATAATCCAAATCCGATTTTCCAAACATGTTAGCCAAAATATCGCACTCCCGTCTGTCTATCACAATATTGCGACGTAGTAGTTCATTTCTTATTTGTTTAATAAATTCCTCGTCTAAATCTTCCTCCATTGAATTGTAATATGCTTCAAGCAGCTGCTGATCAGTAATGCTTCGCATAATATGCCCTCCACCCTTTCCGATTTTAACACTTCTTTAAACGAGTATAATACAAGAAAAGGAGGCATCTAGGCGAAATGAAACATTTACCAACATTATTGTGCCTTCACATAAAAATTGTCAAACATTTCATTTAATTGCGTTAATTATGCTCATCTAGGTTTTTCCTATCATATAGTAAAATGCGAGCATGATTTATAGATTTCCCCATTGTCTCTTTACGTTTACTCAAATACAACTATCAACCTCGTCATTTCCTATTTTAATTAACATTAGTCCTTTATCCAAGTTCACAACCATCCAACGCAATCCGATTTTTTCCTGAAGTTGTGCTCCAGTGTTAAATCTAACCTTACTGTCGCCGCACTCTTACATGATCGCATAGAACCGCTGGTTCTCTGGACATTGTCAAGCGGCTGGCCACAAGATGACCAGCCGTTTGCTACATTTGTTATTGCTCTCCAGGTTTCGTTGTCATCAGTCGATACAACTTCGTATGTCTCGGGAACTTGTCGGTAAACGGTACAAGGGAGCTTCCTACCTTCATGAGTCCATTTCCTGCGTCTACATTCGTGATATAGGAGAGTTGCAGATCCGAAATGTTAAGCAGTTCGGCAAGCTCCATCCGGTCGGTGCTGGCCTGATTCAGCATGACAATGAATTCGCTGTTCGCCAGCATCGTGCGGGCTGTATGGCTTTGAAGCAAATCATCCACGTTTTGCGTGATACCCGTACAAAAAGCGCCATACTTTCGGACACGCTTCCAAAGCGTGAACAGAAAGTTGGCGCTGTATTCATGCTGAAACAGAAGATAGATTTCGTCGATAAAAATAAATGTATTTTTTCCTTTGGCCCGATTTTGCGTAATTCGGTTCAGGATACTGTCCAAAACGACCAGCATGCCGATCGGAAGAAGCTGTTTACCGAGGTCGTGGATATCGTAACAGATGAGCCGATTATGAACATTGACGTTGGTCGGCTTGGCGAACGTGTTCAAACTGCCAGAGGTAAACAGTTCGATCGCGAGTGCAATGTCCTGCGCCTCCGACTCCGCTTGCTTGAGCAGCTCCGCACGAAAGTCTTGGAGCGTCGGCGGTTGCCCTTTATAGTTGCTCTGTAAATACTTCCGGTATACGCTAGCGGTGCAGCGATCAATGAGCGACTTTTCCTTGGCTCCCAGTTGATATCCGCCAATCAACTGTTCACAGAGCGAGAGGACAAACTCCGATTTGAGAATGATGGGGTTCGCTCCGTCGCCATATTGCCGGTTCATATCCATCGCGTTGATATGGTTGGGTGATGTGGCGGAAATATGAATCGTTTCGCCTCCCAATGCGTTCACCAGGGCAGAGTACTCCCGTTCCGGATCGATCAGGATAATATCGTCGTCTCCTGCCAATACCTGGTTGACAATTTCCCGTTTCGCGGTAAAACTTTTGCCGGAACCGGATACGCCAAGGATGAAGCTGTTTCCGTTTAGCAATTGCTTGCGGTTGGCTACAATCATGTTTTTGCTTATCACATTTTGCCCATAATAAATGCCGCCCGGATGCATGATTTCCTGCGCCCGAAACGGAATAAAGACAGCCGTGCTTTCCGTCGTCAAAGTCCGCAATGCGTGTACCTTTCGCAATCCGTATGGCAGCACCGTATTCAGACCGTCCATTTGTTGATAGGTCAACGTGGAGAACTGGCACAAATGCTTGCGTGCAGTTGTGAGCAGCGCTTCCGTATCATTATCAAGCTGTTCCTTACTGTCCGCAACATGGACCATCGTTAATAGACCGAACATCATCCGCTGATCTCGTGTAGTTAGGTCGTTCAGAAATTCTTTGCTCTCTTTGCGTTGCTGCTCCATATCGTAAGGAACCACAGCCGAAAAGTTGTTGTTCCGGTTTTGCCGCCGCTGCCAATTCGTGATGTTCGTCTCCACGCCGAGCAAACGGTTCTCTACCTCGCGAACGGCCTCATCGGTTGGAATCGGAATAATATCCAATGACAAAAGCAAATTCCGATTCAGGTCGCAAAGTTCCGATACCATGCTATCCTTTATATAGCTGGCGTATTCTCGTAAAAAAATGACGCGGCCAAAATAGTTCCCCATCCGAAAGTGATCCTTTTCAAACTCGAACGTATCCGGGCAAATGTAATCCTTGAAATCATGCCCTTTGCGCATCGTTTCGGAAAGGTCGAACCGAAAATCAGCTTCCTCGCCGATCCGAAAGAAATCATGGAAAATGCGCAGCCGATCGATCGCATCCAGTTCGATGCATTTGGAACCGAGACGGGAAAAATGAGACATCAGTTCGGTGCCGACCCTCGCAAAGTATTGACGGGCTTCCTCTACATTTTTCTTTACCACGGATATGGTAATGTACTTTTCCTGAATCGTCCCATTTGCGCCAGTGGCCTTAGCGAGAAGCATCTCGTTATACTCCTCACGGTACGTATCGAGATGATCCTGTCGGAGCGGAATGAGAATCGAGCCCTCGAAATCCGCCCGATTCAAACGCCGGTTATGAATCGTAATCTTCGTGGTCGCTCCGCTGTCAAAGGAATTGAGCAGTTCGGAATAGGACAAAAACATCGTTTCCTTATCTTCCCTGGACGCGACGGCGTAGTTGATATCCTCGAACCTATACGATTTGGAGAACTTGTTGCCAACAAAAAAAATCCCGTCCGGCCAAAGGGCACGAATCGGGATGACTTGCTGTACGCCTTTCGGTATGGTAAATCGCTCCTTGTCCTGCTTGATGATGCGTCTGAGCGTTTTAATCACGGCGCTTCATCCTTTCCTGCTCATGATGCTGCATGCTCTTTTTCAGCGCTTCAACGTAGATGTTAGTAGAGTAGAAGACAAACCGCCTCGGCAACAGAAATTCCGATTTTACATACGCCCAAAGCAATTGCTCGGCCGTCATGCCGTGATATTTGATAAAACCCAAGGCTGCGCAGGGCGCTGCTCCCAAAACGCACATCCAACTGAGCGTTTCCAGACCAAAGCGGCCGCGCAGTCCGAAGTATAGGCCGATAGCCACAACGACTGCCAGGACAGAAAAAAAGAACTGCCGCAAGGACAGTCCAAAGAATAAGCTTTCCGTATAATCCCGGATTTCCCGGTTGATTTTCACTTCCATTTGAATCCTCCAATCTTCGATTGGCTATAGCTCTCCCTCAGCCTCCGTTTGTCCCGATTTGGGCTCCGACTTTTTCAAAGCTGCCAACATTTCGTCACCGGATGGAAGGGGATCGGTCAACAGCGCAAGTACAATCTGAGCGCCGTCCCGCATCCCTTGCAAATACAAGTGCTCGTTTTCAATCGCCCGCGTGAAATGAGCCTTTTCCTCCCATTCCATAAACTCCGGCATCTGCGTCTTGTCAACACCTTTAAACATCGCTTGGAAGGCTTTGTACTCTTCTTTGCGTCGGGCGTACAACTCGGGATGGCGTTCGATCCGGGCAGAAATGTAGTCCAGCCGCTGCTGAATCGCGGTTTGAAACCAAGATGGAAACTCCACTGACTTCACCCCCTTCTTGCTTGAGCGCACACTAGCGCAACTGATGCTCTCGTCCGGTCTTCTTGTGGTGTAAATGGACGATCAATTCGTCCACCTTCCGGCTTTGAGCCTGAACCGCCTCATTCTTGAACAGAGGAATTCCCTGTTCGAGGGATTTTTCCCCCAGTTCGTTCAACTTCCTTCTTTCTTCCTCTAATTGACCTATCAAACGTGTCATCGGTCAGCCTCCCAGTGCGTCTTCATTGAGCGGCGTTCCTGGTTGTCTGATTAATTGATTACCTCTCAATTTTAATGCGATAATCGGTTTATTTCATTTTAATGCGATATTCGCATTAAAACAATGATGCACTCACGTACAATTTGATTTGTATTGTGAGGTGCATACTATTGAAACATCGAAAAGAACCGCCAGGTGACAAAAATATTATTGGCGCAAGAGTTGTTGCTATCCGCAAGGCAAAGGGAATGAAGCAGAAGGAGTTTCTCGCCAGACTGCAAACGGCTGGTCTCGATATCAGTCCGACAAGCCTTTCGCGTCTCGAAGGGCAGAATCGGCTTGTCCAAGACTATGAAGTTGTCGCGATTGCCAAAGCGCTGGAAGTTTCCCTTCGCGAATTGTTGGGCGAAGGGACTGAATAATCGACCTGGGAGCGACGGTAATCATTTCCCTTACTCACAGCCCCATCATTTCCCGCACCACTCGGTCCGCCATTTTCACCGTACCGACGAGGACGAGCATATTAAAAATTAACTCTCCGATATACGTCCATACCATCGTCACCGCACCCGCGCTTTCATCGACCGCTGGAGGCGCGGAGGCGAAGGCGGAATAGATGATGCAGGCAAGCACGATGACCGCCCCCTCCATGCAAGCGGCCGCGTACCCTTTCAGAAACGACTTGCCGATATTTTGGCTTGGCTCTCCGGCAAAAGCGGACAGCGGAACGGGAGCAATTGCCGTATAAATATAGATGCGAAAAAAACGTCCGTACACCGACAGAATCATCACAAAAGATAGCACCGTGATGAATAGACTTCCCAGAAGAGTGACCACCCACAGCGGAATGCTTTGCCAAAAGCCGACATCTTCGATCGCTTTTGCGATGGTGTTCGGCAGGGCTATGGCTTCCGTCTTTCCAAACCCGAAGCGTCCCAACATTGTCGAGATGATGCCCTGAACGATCGTAAACAACGCCATCATTAGCTCCAGTCCGTAGGTGACGACCGCTTTAGCTAGCACAAAGCGGATAAACAACTTGACGGCGAGCTCCGGCCTTTTCATCTCGGCAAAACTGCCGGTCGTCTTCACCACACCGATCACAAAAAACAAGACCAATAGCGCAAGTCCCGTCGCCTGCAACGCGCCATGAATGTCAGTAATGACGCGCCACACGCCGCCGCCCTTAAAATCGACCGGCGACTGGGTAACGAGCTGCCAGATTTCGTTCATTTTATCATTCCATGTATCGAGTGCATTTTCAAGGTTGTCGGCAATCCAACTGTTTTTAGCCAAATTCCCACCCCTCTCTGTAAACAGGGGAAACAGACATATCGTCTGTCCCCCTCATTAATGCTCCATTTATCCGGCAATCAGGGTAAGAATTTCTTTCGTAAACGTAATAATGACCCCGCCGGCGAGCGTCAGAAATCCGTTCGCCCGCTGGGAAGGGTCGTGGGACTTGAGCGACAATCCGATCTGGACAATGCCGAACCCGAGAATAAGCATGCCGATCGCCCGAATTAAACCGAAAATGAAGCTGGACAAATTATTAACCGTCGTCATCGGGTCGCCATTGGCGTAAGCGGTGGAGACGAACATAGTTCCCATTAAGATCAGCATGATATAGATCGAAAACAACCTTTTCATTTTGAAATTCAAATCCCATCACTCCCCTCGTAAAAATAGCGATTCAATTTCTTCCTCCGACAAAAGCTCGTAATCTCCGTTTTCATCCAGCGTCACGGTTCGCCAATCGAGTGCAAGATCAGTACCCCCATGCTGGTAGGGAAGACCTTTGCCATCTGTCGTAAGCGATACATGAGGATGCTTGAGCAAATCGTACTTGTCATCCTGAACCGGGCGCTCGCCGCGAATAAAGAGCAGGGCATACCGGTTGTCGAGGAGCCGCACCTCATCGGGCGTCATCAAGTCTCGGCCGGACAACTGATAATTGATCGAATAGCTGCCGCTGCGTCCCTTACTTTGGCCGTATGTGTTCGTGTCAATCGTTTCCTTGCCGAGCAACTCCGAGACGTATTTGTGGGTGGACTGTTCATTGCCGCCCAGGTACAAAAACACGTCGCAATTCCCTGCGATCGATTCCCATGAATCCTTATAAAGCGCTTTGAGCTGCGCCAAATTTTGCAGGATGATGGAAACCGAAATTTCGCGGCTGCGCATCGTCGAGAGCAGCTTGTCAAATTCATCGGGTAAGGCGACGTTGGCAAACTCGTCCATCACAAAATGTACGTGCACCGGTAGGCGTCCACCGTGCCGGTAATCGGCTTCGTACATCAGGCATTGAAAAAGCTGGGTGTAAAGCATCCCGACGATGAAGTTGAAACTGCTGTCGTTGTCGGGAATGACGGCAAACAACGCCGTCTTCTTTTCACCCATGGCAGGCAGTTCCATCTCATCGACCAGGCTCATTCCGGCGATCGAATGCAAGTTAAACTTCTCCAGCCGAACGCCGAGGCCAATCAAGATCGATTTGGCGGTTTTACCCGCCGCCAGTTTGAAGATGTTGTACTGTTTGACCGCCAAATGTTCCGGGTCACGCATGGCCAGCCGTTCGAACAACTCATCCAACGGACTTTGATACGTTTCATCTTCTTCACGTACCTCCGCGGCAGCGATCATCTCCATCACCATTGGAAAGTTTCGCTCTTCCGGCGGCGCTTCATAGAGCAAATACAATATGAGTGCCTCCAGCAGTGCCGTTTCGGATCGTTCCCAGAACGGGTCGTTCGTATTGCTCCCTTTCGGCGTCGTATTGCGAATCAGGTTCGTGACCAGTTTTAGCACGTCTTTGTCGTCCTGCAAATAAGCGAACGGGTTATAACCATGGGAACGATGCGGATTGATCAGGTCGAGCACCTTGATGTCATACCCTTTTGCTTTAAGCAGATGCCCGGTATCGCGCAAGATTTCGCCTTTCGGGTCGAGAACGACGAACGATGTGTTCGCCTGCATCACGTTCGGCTTGGCGTAAAACCGTGTTTTGCCAGAACCGGAACCTCCTACAACGAGCACATTCAAATTACGGCGATGCTTGCGTCCGTCCAATCCAATGCACACCTGCTGAGTCAAAATTTTGTTTTTCTTCGGCTCTTTGCTGCGATATTTGGCGCATACGGTTTTCGCTCGGCCCCAGCGAGCACTTCCGTGCTCTTCCCGTCGTCGATAGTTTCGCGGGGAGGCCAAAAAAACTCCGACACAGAGCCCATAGGCCAGACTAAAAACGAGCAAGCAGCGCGGTGTATCGTCTACCCACTGAATATCGAATGGATGGTTGATCGCCGCGCTGAGATGCTCCAATATCGCCGGCAGCCCCCCGGAAAGTGCAGGAGCGGTCAGCAATGCCGTCCATAGGACGGGAATAAAAAAAACCGCAAAGAGTATCAAGCTACTCCTTACGGTTTCAACGCGCCTCATGGTGACTCCGGCGTTTATTTTTTTGAATGGGGGCATCAATCGTTTTGAGCAACAATTCATCGACGGCATCGGTGGGGCGCTTCTCGCCGATTAAATCATTCCGCAGCGCATTCAGCGCATGCACCACAATGCCATGCTCGTAATGATCCAGACAAAGAACCCGTTCTTCTTCCCTCACAGGCATTCCCTCCCAAAGAAAAATAGCACATGACGACAAGCTTACCTTGCCGTTTCCGTCCGAAGCTGCTGTCGATGCTGCGCCAGCATCCGGTTCATCCTGCGAGCCATGTCATGCGCGGTATCTTTCATCACCGTCAATTCGGCGCGGATTTGTTGCGGTTCCATGTCCTTCAGTTTCTCTGGCACACGATGAAAGCGGAAGGAAGACGTATCCACGCCGAACTGTTTGCACAGGATGTAAGAAGCGCAGTATGCATGAAACGTAAAATCGGAGCGACTGTAACGGCCATCTCCGCGATCCAGCTCCGCATGCGCCAACTCCTGCGCAAGCGATCGGAAAATATCCCCAGCATCCAGGCCGCGTCGGATGACAATATTTCTTGTATCCGGCTGGTAGAGCGCATGCATTTCCGGCGGAAGCGCATCGCCGATGACAATCGGGACGGGGGCGCGGTCCATCAGCGCTTTAATGCGCATCCGGTCGTCCGGATAGATCGGCTGTTCCCTCTTCTGGCTGGCCGTCGTTTGCGTGATGTCGAACATCCTTTTGGGGTTATAGCTAATGCCGGTGCTGCCGTCATCCCTCCGGTACTCCTCTCCCGGCTCCAAGATGTAAAAGCCGGTTTCCTTGCGGCGAATAAATACGCCTTGTTCTTTCCACGTATCAAAATCAGCGATGCGCGTCGCCTCTGGCCGCTGTGCGAGAATCAGAAGCGCATTGGATACGCTGTAGCGATCGAAGCGGCTTTGCACATCCAGATAACGCTGAAATTCATCGCCGCTTCGTGCAATGGACGATGTCGCGGCATCAATCGTCTCGTAAGTCCATTGCCTAAGTTCCTGCTTTTTCTGTGCCCAGGCTTCCTTGTCAAATGGTTGCTCGGACGGATTCGTGGATGATCGACTGGCTGCATCCTGACGGAATAATTCGTCCAGATTGTTCACTTGGCTTTCCCTCGCTTTCGAGATCCGTTGGATTTGGTTTTCCCCGTCTTCGCTTTACCGGCATTTCGCTCGCTGCGTTTGGGAAGCGACGGTTCCTTGACCATCTGACGCCGTTCTTTCTCCGCCCTCCGATTTTCTTCCCGAATCTCGCGCAGCAGTTCACGGATCGATGGCCACTGCTGCACTGTCTCGGCTTTCGGTTCAATCGTACCCCTTGCGGATTCTTCGCTGCGCCCTGAGGTAGGCTCGGACGGATGGGGCGGCTCCGTCGTCGCCATCGTGGGGTTTGGTTGGTCGTGCGCCGGGAAAGTCGGCTGCTTTGATTTGTTCTCCTGCATCAATTCGTCCAAAAAATCGTCGGCGCTCTTTTCCGTAGTCGTTCCCTTGGCCGCGATTTCTTGCTCCGCCGTCCGTTGCTGGGTTTGGTCCAATGCTCGCACATGATCTTGCTCGGACGTATGTTGAACGGGCTGCTTTCCGGCGCGGGATTTTTCAATTTCGCTTTTAATGCTGGCCGTATCCACGGTCGCCAGTTTGAAGCGCTCGACAATACGGTTGATTTTGGATGCGTCCTCGGCCCGCACCATCACGTCGCACAATCCATCGACATTCTTTTTGTCTCGCAAGGCGCAGTACAGAACCCCGTATCGCTTGGCTTCCTTGCAGAACGTCGGCAAATCCTCATTTTTAACGGCAAACACTTTCAGTTCCTTGCCGCTGCGAAGCAAGCTTTCCAAACGAGTGCTGCCTTTCGTTCGTTTCTGCCCCTGCAGGGCGGCAAACAAATAGACGGCCAAATGCTTAGCGCCTTCGCCGGAAATCTTGGCCATCACCTCGATGCCCCGCAGACTCATATTGACGACCTGATCGGCCGCCTCGGCTCCACTGCTCATGGATGGAATCCTCCCTTCGTAATGGTTGATTTTGCTTGTTGCTACGAAGTACAGCCATCATTTCACCGGATCGGGCAAGGATGCCCACACACAGTTTCACCTCCTTTCGGAGCGTGGCAAGCCGTTTGGATAGTACGGCGATTTGCTCCTTGTAAGCGACGATCTGGCTTTCCTCACAACGGCGAAGACGGTTGTACAGCGCCTTGCGTTCGCCGTAAAGTAGGAGCATCTCTTGCTGTGTGGCAGATACATAGTCCAAAAGCTGCTCCTTGCTTGAAATACGATGCTGACAAAGCAGTTTCGTCTGCGCGGTAATTACCGATAAATGTCGCAGATCTTCCCGCAATAAAAAATGCGTCCTTCGCGGGGACGCACGATAACGGGGCAGGATACCCATTTCATATAAATAGCGTAGGTATAATGCTTGCAGGCCGCTGAACCGACGACCGGATCGAATCGTTCCTTTGTAAATGACGCGTTTCCTCCGAGGCATCGGCAAAGACGGTAATTTTCGGGGAACACGGTTTCGCAAAATGCGTTGCTTCAAAGCATCCTCCGTGTAATCTTCACCCAGACTGCGCAAACGAACGAAGCGTTCCTTACCAGGCGGGCGTACCGCCATATGCTTTACCGTCATTTTTACTTCATAGCCTTGCTTCTGCAACGCGGCGATAAACTGGGTCCAAGTCATCGATGCCGCAATCGCCTGATCCACATCGGTTCGAATCAGACCGCGCCAAGTCGGCTTGCCATCTCGATCCGCTCTCCATTCCCCGTAGTGTTTGGCTTTACCCGGCTCGGGTTGCTCAATGACTGACAATGCATGTTCCCGGCATAACCGGTCGGAAGTTTGCCGAAGCAGGGCGTAGGAGGCTTTGTTGTCGTAGTACCGTTTTCCGTCGATAAAGGAGACGGAATTCAGTACAAAGTGATTGTGCAAATGCTCTTTGTCCAAATGGGTCGATACGACGACTTCAAAGCGTTCTCCCCATAGCTCCTGCGCCAGCTTGACGCCGATGGTGTGTGCCATTTCCGGTGTCGTTTCGCCTGGTGAAAACGATTGGTATCCGTGAAACGCTACGACGCCATCCATTTTTTGAAATTGACGCTTGGTGCGCTGCATTTGCTCGTAAGCGGTAAGCGGATCGCAATTAATACCGCTCACGTAGAGCTGCCTCTCTGTTTTGACATCCGATACAGCATATGTGAGCGCCTGTTGCAAACCTTCATTCTCGACGCGCCCTAAATCCGTTTTGTCGGGATTGGAAGCATAGTCCAGCACGCGCTTGAGTCGGTCGGTAACGTCCCAGATTGCAGTTGTCGCCATACGCATGCCCCCTTTACGGTGGATGTACGTTCAGATTCTCGAGCGGCTCGGTTCTAAGTTCCGGCGCTGTTACAGCCTGTTGAATGGATTGGACGGCGCGGCGCAACTGATCCGCCTCCTGCTGAAAAGCGGCCCGATCCAGATGCCCGGTCGCGTGCGCCTTCGCCGCCAACTGATTGAGATTATTGCCGATCGCGTGGAGCTCGCGCATCATCGCGTAATAGTCCAGCGGAGGCAACGCCTTGGGAACATAGCCGTTGATGAGCGCACGAATAAACGCTTCCTGAGAAAGCCCCGATTTCTTCACTTGAGTTACGAGGTGTTGCCGCTCCTTTTCATTCAGGCGTACTAGAACACGAATAGAACGTTTTCTCATTCGATCACTCCTTTCAAATTTGCTGTGTAAAACAATCGTTACCGAGATGAACGAGTTACCTGCAACACATTCGATCATCTAACCGGAGGCATCGAAACAGAGGGGTCTTAGGGGCAAAGCCCCTAACAAGTGAATTTGGCTAGCCAAATTCAGTGCTTGCTACAACACGAGACGTTCGTCTCGTGTTGTCTTCAAGGCACCCGCCGGGAAGAAGAGAGGGAGCAGGTTGCACGAATCAATTGGTCACATCAGACGAAACATCGGCGATCCCTTATCACCAATCGATCCACAATTGATCCACAAGAAGTGAATTGTGGTAATGAAAATGCAGAAAAGCCTTTCCCCAGGGTGGAAAGGCTTTTCTGCATTTAATGCATACTATCCAACAATTCGGCGCGAACCGGGTCCAGCACCTCGTTCGCATCGAACATGTCGACCAGCTTAGATTGCTGAGTTTTCAGGGCGATACCGTCAATATGCCTGCGGTCCATCATGAGCGAATCGGGCATCCATTTCAAGTAAGGGGCCGGTCCAACGGAGCAGAGCACGGTGAAGCCGGCTTTCAGCAGGGCTGCATATTTCGGGTCACCTGGCAGAACACTGCTGCCAAATGGATACACGTATATATTGGTCGGGCCCGTCAATGTTTCCACTTCGTCCTTCCATCTCGCGGTATCCTCGGTAAGACGGTCTAAGCCCACTTTCCTTGCGTCAAGATGCCCGTATCCGTGCGATGCGAACGACCAGCCTGTCGATTTCAGCCGATCGATTATACGAAGCGCTCCTTGTTTCTCTTCCTCGTAGTTCGGGGCATCCTTCTTGTTCGTGCGATAGCCGAGAACGCCCTCATAACCAGTAAGCGCAATGAGCCCTTTGGCTCCGTTCAATGAGAAGTCGGGATGCACCTTGACGAAATCGTCTAGGATCGGCACGATCTCGTTGTCGCGCGACGTGATTTTCTCGCCTTTCGGGCTGACCGAATAAGTGGCGATCTCCCCGTTGTCGTCGATAACAAGTTTATTTGCATTTCCGTTCTGCAGCATATAGTCGTAATAGTTCATGTCGTCGATCGAGAGAACAATCGGTTTTTTGCCTTTGGGCAGACGAAGTTCCTTCGCTTTCGTCTGTTTTTTTCCGTCAGCTTCCTGCAATTCGTAAATCGAGTTCAGGTCGATCAGCATGAAGTTGTGTTTATAGAGAGAATCAATAATGGCCTTGAATTCCTTAACCGTGACGAACCAGTCATCGTACCCTCGCGACATGCGATCGCCGTCAAAAGCCAACTCGGGATATATCACCAATGGATGGAAAAAGATATGTTCGATCGGCCCATGGTACGGAACGAGATCCTCATCGGTCTGCGAAATTCCCCCGCCTTCGTTACCAGGCACAGCGGAACTCCCGGCGTTATGGGAAGAACCGTCCGGCGTCGGCCTACCATCAATTTTTCCAGAAGAACCGGAAGCATCTCCTCCCTCCGATATGGCTGCTTCTCCTCCTTGCGGCGAGATTCCCGATTTAAAAGGATCCGTATTCGACATTTGCGTCGATTGACCCTTACCCTTCCCGGTTGCTGCCGACCATTCTGGTACCGAACCGTCCGAAGTTCTATCTCCGCTTCCCTGCGTGGCTTTGCAACCGGCAACAATCAAGTTCATCAACATGACAGCTATTGCGATTTTCAACCATTTCATATAATCACGGCTCCTTTTCCCATATAGACGCAAGGAAAGCCCGCAATGTTCAAATAGTCAGCCAGGATTCTACACAAAATTTCATCATACAGCAAAAATCTTGGTATAGAAAGTTATCAAGTGCTTTATCGTGCTTTATCGCATTATTGAACTTAAACTTTTTATAACGTCACAAATAGAGGTCGATTCTTTTAACGCCTCCTTCACCCTTATTCTTCCTTTCTAACATGTTGCATGGCTACCAAAGTTGGTCTTGGCTTTTTTACCGAATACTCGTACCACCATTTGTATCCGTACGAGAAGGCTGCAAGCATACAACCGTAGCGCCGTTTTGAGATGATTCGAGGCTTTTTGAGCCCGTTTACCGATTTTACGATAATTGGGTGGATTCAGCCAGCATATGCCTTTCCAATCTTGCTCGCAAGCCATCCAGTGAAGTATCTCCCACATTGTTGTTTAGCATTAGTCAGGTTATCGTCGGTCTGACGCTGATTTCCATTAGTCGAGCATCATGTGATTACCAGAGCAGCAGCTAAAGCCATCATTTTGATGATTTTCAAGGTTTCTTGCCCCCAAGCAGTAATCTTGATACTATCATTAATGTCTATGTATTGACACATTTGGCAAGTTAAAAGTCACGAAATTGAATGGGGAAATTTTGAATTATTGGCCAGTTCAAGAGAACCCCCCGATATAACTCAAATAGACGCCGATTCACTCAGCGTCTTGCTCTGAACTTTTTTGTTATCTCACCAACCAGCGGTGATCCTGGCGGCAGTCTACAATGAAATCGACATACACGATTTCATCCTGAATTTGATACAATACCAGATACCATTTTTCCACGAACATCCTGTGATACTTGTTTGACGGAATAAATTCCACTTCCAGAAAAGGATAGCGTTCCGGCAATCGCGCCAAGGAACGTATCGCATTCAGCAATTCGTTCTTTGTTTTTCGCGCCGCATCCGGACTTTTCTCTGCGAGAAATCGCACATGAGCCGCCAGCATTTGGCGGGCGCGATCGGAAACGATGATTTTATATCGGGGCATCTTTTCCATGCTGCACCTCGTCAATAATGCCCTCCAGGTAAGCGTCCAGTTCATCCGGCGTCACACCAACACGGCCAGCCATACGATCTTCTTGCACAGCGAGCAGTTCTTCGCGCAACTTTAACATCTTCTCGCGGCGGGAGAACGTCTCGATATCCATCACGACGAGATCGCCTTCACCGTTCTTGGTCAAATAAACCGGTTCCCCGGATGATTTGCATAAATCGGCGATTTCATTATAGTTTTGCCGGATACTGGCAGAAGGCTTGATAATCATCTTGTTCACCCCTTGTATAGCTGTATACTGACTTTATTATATCCATTACATGCTATACAATCAATGAGATTGCGCTTATCCCCAAATATATCCACATCTCATCCACATGCTGTGCATTTCCCCTCATCGAGATGGCGCTTCGCGTCTTCTTCGAAATTCCATCAACTCATTGTTTACATCCTTGCTAACTTTGGGCGGCTCATCGGATATGAGAAGAGCGGGGGAGAGGAGTCTCTGAATCGTCGCTGCCGCCAATCGCCCGGGCTCGTCATTGTCTAAGTGCAATACGAGTCGGCTTACTTGTGGAAAGCATTGCAAATAATGCGTTAGGGCAATTGGAGGAATAGCGTCAACCCCATTTGTTTTGGGCCTGTATATTCCAGCTAGCGATAGCTTATGCGCATGCCGCCAATCCCGACCGGTGAGATGTTCCAACGTACAGTAAGATAAAAGATCAATGGCACTCTCAAACAAATGCAATTCCGTACTGCTCTCTGAGGCTGGAATTGAAAACGAATACCGCTTATCACTGCCTGCAGCTTCTCCCATATAACGGGTGCTTGTCGTTCCGCGTATCGCAGCATAACGTGGGTTCCCTTCTTGGTCAAAACCGACGAATACCGCATTGTGATAACGCCGGCTTTCATATAATCGCCCGGTTTCAAGACAAAATTCGATCAACTTACGATGGATGCCGCGTTTCCTGAGGTAGGCCATGACGCGATGCGATGTACAATTCGGTTTTGGAAGTTCAAACCGCGTTAGGCGATTTTGCGAAAGTTGAGGAAATGTAGGCACACTGTTCGGATGAACGTCTTCAATTAGCAACACCGCATCGGGAAATGAAAGACCCCGCACTTTGATCAAATAATCCAGCGCTGAACGCCCGCCAATGCCCCTCGACCACCAGTACCATTTACCGTTGGAAATCTTCAAACTATCGTGCGACCTGGTGGAGTAGACGTTACGAGAGCAACGTACCAGTTCCGCAGGCTCGTACATTTGCAAATATGTGAGCAAATCCAATCTTTTTGCACGTTCAATCTGTTCTTTACTTACGTAGCCCATCGCCGCAGCTCCTTTCCAAAGAAGTAACTTAGACATGACAACTTTTTACAAGTTGAGCCTGAACTTAGTGTAATTATGTTACATTCCGACCTCTCCCACGACTATTGAGTTCTTTTCCAATATGTCCATCTGACTAATCGAGATCCAAGCAGCATCCGATGATTATATCGTTCATCGCACCTTACCCTTACTCTTCCTTTTGGGATACAGGTAAGCGCTGCCTTCTCTCAATTCCGTAGCACCTTTCATTTTCATGAATGCGTCTAAATCGCCTTCGTAAACTTGACTGGTCACCCCGTTTGAATCACGGATATAATAGTACGTGTCACCAAATCCGTTCTTCTCTTTGGAAATCAACTCCAATGTTGGCACGGTTTCACCCTCCTCGGTCAAGGTGGTTCCGTAACAAAAAGGCGGTAGAATCGGGCAAATACATCCGCCGCTGCTTGGTATGGCATACAACATATTCATTCCTCCAGAAATGAGAAATGGACCCCCAAAGCGGGAGTCCATCGTCGTGTAATTTATGAGCTTTAATAATTGGACTTTCTTCGACCTGCGAAATGCGACGCATCGAAGGCATCTTATCCTAAAAAACAAAAAAACTTGCCACGCCTTGAAGTGCAAACAAATTTTTTATCGGTAACACGATAATTTATCGTTCCTTGTCCGGTTCCCATTACTCCGTTTTTTTGAACTCGATGCCGCTGATGGCATATTCGTAAAGGAAAACCTTGAAGGCACTCATTTCATTCGTATTGAAATATGCGGATAACAGTTCGTTAAATTGCGCCATGTTCTTCTCCGTAATGGTCAGCATGCCGCTGCCTTTTTCCAACAAAATTTTATTAGTCAGCAGAAGAGATGTCCGCATGTTACCGCGTAGAAACATTTGCCTTCTTAAAGCCCACAGAAACGCGGTAATTGCCCTGTTGGTATTAGTCATATCCGCAGACAATAGCTCGGCCAGTTCCTGTTCGATTAAACTGCGTACGGGGAGAAGGGTCACATAATCCGTATCGGAAATCTCGACTTGCCTCGTCTGCAAAACTCCCCATTCCAGTGCTTCGTTTCTTGCCACGTACTCGTTCAGTTTGCAAATGTAATTCAGCGTTGTCTGCTCGTCAATAGTAGAAACCAGATAGCGCCAGGCATCCCGCATATTCAGCACGGCCTGAATGTCGTCTATGGAGACGCTGGGTACGTTCACACCATGCAAAATCGTTTGCGTTTGCGGGAACGTGATGTTTCTGTTCTCCATTTTCATAGCGAAAAATATATTTTCATCCCATTTCTTTTTGGCCAAAAACACGCTCTGTTGCCTGGTTAATGCAAATTTATCGGAAAAAGAATTCATTTTCGTTTCCCTCGCCCAGAAACTCGTTATATCCGTTTTCAGATTGAAAACCATCGTAGAAATGCCGCCGCTTGAAAGCAGGGGAAAAAGCAAAAACAGCCACCCTAAAGAGAGCGGCTGCCATGAACACGTTCGAAATGATGACTGTCATATTATTTCCGCTAGTGTAGCGGATTTAACGTTTGAATCTCTTCGACTGACAACTCCGTTGCCTCTGCAACGATTTGAATATCCATTCCCATGGCAAGGAGCTTGGCCGCAATCTTTGCTTTTACCTCTTCTATTCCTACTGTTCTGCCTTCTTGCATAGCTCCTTCAATGCGCGACTTTTCGTCGCTGAGCGCCTTCATCCGGGCATTGTAAGCCGTCTTTGCTGCGGCATCCTGTCTTAAAAATTCGAGCGTATCCATCGGTTTTTTCATCTTCGGTTCATTCATCGCGAGACCTTCTATTTTCTGAGCTATTGAAGAGGGTTTAATGCTTGAATCTCCTCAACCGACAGCCCTGTTGCCTTTGCAATGGTTTGGATATCGATTCCCATGGCAAGAAGCCTTGCCGCAGTCTCTGCTTTTGCCTCTGCTCTGGCTCCTTCAATACGCGACTTTTCGTCACTGAGCGCCTTCATCCGGGCGTCGTAAGCCATACGCGCCGCGGCATCCTGACTTAAAAATTCCAGCGTGTCCATCGCTTTTTTCAGCATCGGTTCATTCATCGTGAGCACCTCCCAATTCGATTTGTCCACACCTTTTAAAAACAACAGCCAATTGACCAACCCGCCCTGGTCAAGAGGAATCGAATGCTGATCCAGCTTCGTCAGCTCCATCACATGAATCTCGATATCGTCCAGAAGCGCAATCCCGGTATAATCTTCCCGCAAGTGAAACACGCTGTGGTAACGATCGTTAGGCAGACAGGAATAATTCAAAATGTTGATCGTCACGCATTTTTTCAGCGTATTATAGCTGCTGCCTTTTGGAATCTGATGATAGTACATCTCAGCCCAGTAGAACAGGGTTCGTTTCTCCATGTGATACGGGTTAAATAGCTGCATCTCAATATTCAGCAGCTCACCCTTTGCCGTTTTGGCCTTAATATCCATAATCGACTGTTTGTCGTCAGGGCCATCCGCATCCGCATACGGATTCAGCAGGACAATCTCCGTCAGCGGCGTCTCGCCCGCCTCGCGAAACGTGCTGTTCAGAAACGCGAGCAGCACATCCCGGTTATGTTCGCTGCCGAAAATGCGTTTGAAAACAATATCCACGCGGGGATCAAGTAAATCTTGCATCGAAAATTCACCCCATTCCTTTCCTTTTTAGTATATCATTTTCGGCCTGCAAGATGAAATACATTCACCGGGTCTCTGACCTGTTACAGCGCGCCAATTTTTCGCAAATAAGCGAAACAATCGGCATGTCCTTGCAAATAAAGCGCCATTCGCTCCATCTGATCGGATTCGTCCGACGACTTTTTGTAGTCCAGCCATGCTTGATAGTCCTCGGCGCTTGGAAAGACCGAAGCATCCCCTTCAAAGACCGATCGGACGAACGGATGCCGCGATTTAATCTCATTTCGCTGCCGGAGCAATCGCGCGTATACCTCCTCGCTGGCGCGCAGGCGGCTGACTACCCTATTTTCAATCTCGTCAAATACAGCTTTCATCTGCGATACATCTATCGTTTCCAACTACGTCCCCTCCCTGCTTCCATAATAACAAGAAGCAGGGAAGAGGACGACGGTGCCAGCATGTTATCGATCGCGTCCCACTGCCCTTCGCTCCGGAACTTCCGCTTCTTCATCCGGAACGCTGTCCACGGCCTCATTTTCCCGTTTATCCACGTTCAGAAGGGCATTCAGTTCAGCAAGCCGCGCTGCCTTCGTTTGCAACTCCTGTTCCTTCTCGAAAGGGGCCGCGATTTGTTCCTTCGCCGTTTCCATTTGCTGACGCAAGGTGGCAAGCTGCTCTCGGGCATGCTCCAACTTTGCAGGCAAGTCGGATAGGGCATTGTTCATGCGGCTAATGTTGCCGCTGGCATCCGCTCCGAGCGTCACCGTATGACCTAGTGCGCCACGCAGCGTGACCTTGTACTCTTTATGGAAGCTATCAAAGGATAACCACAGGGAAAATCCCCGGTAGCTGCCGACTTCCTGCGGATCGGGCGATGTCATTCCTTTGCAAGCATTTAGCAAAGCCGCGCCTGCTGTCGTTCGCTCCGTATAGGTAAAATCCTTGATGACCATGCCGAGGAACTTCGATTCCTCCGATTCCTCCTGCACAGTTGCTTTAGAACGTAAAAACAAAGCTGCATCCTGCTCATAGCCGGCGATCCGTTCCTCCGTAGACTTGATTTGCTGCGGCAACATTTTGAGTAGCCGATCCTCCAGCGCGTAGCGCTGGCTTAGATGGTTGGCTTTGAGCAACTTCAGTTTGGAAACCTGGATATCCAAGTCCATTTTTTCTTTAATGTACGGGTTGCCGGTCGCCAGCGCTTTAACCTCCGCATAAGAGAGTGCCGTCTCGTCAATATCTTCGGCCGAACGAACTGGTGACTTGCTGGTCATGATCTGTGAAATGAAGCGTTGCTTGTTCTCCAGCGTCTGATAAAGATACGCATCGAACGTGTTCTCCGTCACATAGCGGAAAATATGCACCTCGCTGTTCTGGTTGCCTTGCCGGATTATACGCCCGCTGCGCTGCTCCAAATCGCGCGGACGCCACGGACAATCAAGGTCGTGGAGGGCAATCAGCTTCGTTTGCACGTTCGTTCCCGCCCCCATCTTGAACGTCGATCCCAGCAATATCCGAACTTGGCCGCTGCGTACTTTCGCGAACAGTTCCTTTTTCTTGACTTCGGTATTGGCGTCGTGAATGTAGGCTATTTCCTCAGCAGGAACACCTTTTTCCATTAGTTTGCGCCGCAGCTCGTCGTAGACGTTGAAGGAGCCATCCTGTTTGGGGATGGATAGATCGCAGAACACCAACTGGGTCAAACGCTGCTCCTGATGTTCCGCCCAATACCGGTAAACGTTGTCCGCACAAGCACTCACTTTGCTGCCTTCGTCGTCGGGAAGCATCGGATTCGCCAGCCGCTGGTCGAGCGCGAGTTTGCGTCCGTCGTTGGTGATCGTCAGCATATTGTCTTCGTACGGCTCCACTTCCTTCGCCCGTACCCGTTCGGCGCGGCGGGCAAGATCCGCAACCATATCGCGCTGAAAGTCGCTTGGTGGCACAGCAACATTGTGGAAATGGGCTTTCGGCACGGGAAGCTGGAGCATGTCCGCCGTCTGGATGTCGGCCACTTCCTTGAACATATTCATCAGTTCCGGCAAATTGTAAAAACGGGCAAACCGGGTTTTCGCCCGATAGCCCGTCCCTTCCGGCGCAAGCTCTATCGCCGTAACCGTTTCGCCAAATGTCGAAGCCCAGGCGTCAAAATGTTGCAAGCCCTGCCGCTTGAGCCGCTCGTACTGCAAGTAGCGCTGCATCGTGTACATTTCGGTGATGGAGTTGGAGATCGGCGTGCCTGTCGCAAAGATGATGCCCCGGCCTCCAGTCAGTTCAACCAAATAGCGGCATTTGGCAAACATGTCCGACGACTTTTGCGCTTCCGTTTGCGACAGCCCGGCCACATTGCGCATTTTCGTATAAAGAAACAGGTTTTTGTACGAGTCGGCTTCGTCCACGAATAAGCGGTCTACGCCCAGTTCCTCAAAGGTGACGACATCATCCTTCCGGCTCGTATCGTTCAGCTTTTCCAGTTTTGTTTGAAGCGTCTTTTTCGTTTTTTCAAGCTGCTTGATCGCATAGCGTTCGCCTCTGGCTTCCTTGAGTTCCCGGATGCCGTTTGTAATTTCCGAAATCTGCTCATACAGCTGCTGCCGCTGACGTTCCATAGAAATCGGTATTTTTTCGAACTGCGAATGGCCGATAATGATCGCGTCATAATCACCGGTGGCGATCCGCGCGCAAAACGTTTTGCGGTTTTTCGTTTCAAAGTCCTTTTTGGTCGCCACTAAAATATTCGCGGACGGATAAAGCTGCAAAAACTCCGCCGCCCACTGTTCAGTCAGATGGTTCGGAACGACCAGCATGCTTTTGTTGCACAACCCTAGATGCTTGCTCTCCATCGCTGCGGCGGTCATGGCGAATGTTTTGCCCGCGCCGACGCAGTGGGCGAAGAGGGAGTTGCCGCCGTACAATGCACGGGCAACCGCATTGACTTGATGCCGGCGAAGCCGGATTTCCGGGTTCATCCCGGTGAATCGAATATGACTGCCGTCGTATTCGCGGGGACGGATGGCGTTAAACCGGTCATTGTACAGCCTTGTCAACCGTTCGCGCCGCTGCGGATCTCGCCATATCCAATCGCGAAACGCTTCTTTTATCATCTCTTGCTTTTGCTGGGCGATGGCAGTCTCCTGCTTGTTCAGCACACGCTTTTCCACGCCGTCCTCATACACAGTATCAAATACACGCACGTCCCGCAGATTAAGCGTATCTTCCAAAATTTTGTACGCATTAACGCGGTTTGTGCCGTACGTGACGTTCGCCTTAATATTGTTGCTGCGGTCATCGCTTTTGCCTTTGACGTTCCAGGCCGCCGTATATTCGGAATACATGACGTTGATGTAGGTCTGGTACATCGGCGGCGTGTCCACCAGTTCAAACAGAAATTGCCGAATGTCCTCTGGCGGCAGCCAAGTTGCGCCCAGGCGAACGTCGATTTCGGAAGCGTCCAGGTCTTTCGGCTGTACCGCTTCAAGCGCTTTGACGTTTTCGCCGTAACGTTCGGCATCGTATGCGGCAAACTGTCTGGCCACGCGCAGCTTCTCACGCACATTGCCGGACAGGTACGCATCCGCGGTTTCATAGATCGGCTTTCCTTCCTCGTTCAGGTGTTTAGGATTAGGAAAGATGACGCCGCTCAGCTCCTTAATCAGCTGATCTTCCGTCATGCCGGTTAGCTCCGCCATATAAGGCAGATCGACACGAGCTTTTGCGCCGATGGAAACCGCAAGCGCCTCCGAAGCGGTATCCACCTGTTCTACATGGATGCGCTGACGGATGGTGCGTTTGGTGAACATATCCGCCTTGCGTACCAGCCGTCCTTCCTCGTCAATGATTTCAAGCGAGCAAAGAAGAAAGTAAGAACTGTCATCCGAAAAAGCAAGATTGTTGGCGCGGCTGTTGATTAGGCCGTATTGTGCCGTAAACCGATCGTACTGCGCATTTAGCTTACGCTGCTGCTGCCCAATCATCTCATCGCTGTAGTCTTCGGTTTGGTATTCGATCAACTCGCGCACGGTGTCCCTTAGCTGAATCATTCCCTTGATGCGACCTGCTGCCGTAGCCGACGTGTCTACGCGGCGCATCCGGCTGTTCTCCCGATAGTAGATATGCCCGTCAACCAGCGCAAAGCTGAAATTGCGGACAGACGGATCGGCAGGGAGGGAGGGCTCTTCCTCCTCCGGCTGGTCTTCCCGTTCCAGTTCCACCCATTCGGCATGAATATTGGACAACGCTTCGCGAAGCAGTTCATCCAAGTTGGCATCCGGAAATGGCTTGCAAGACGTTTCCTGACGGTTACCGTACATTCGGTCGTCAAAAACCATAGTGCCCAACACCATATCGGGATGGGCGGCGAAATAGCTGTTCACCGGCACACCGTCTGCCGTTTCGGATAAAGATAGCCATGGTTCGGTTTGCTCGCTGACGGCGACCATGCGATCCCGTTTCTGTAAAAAGATAATGTCAGCGGTTACTTCGGTTCCGGCATTGGCCAGAAACGCATTACTCGGCAGGCGCACCGCTCCGAGCAATGCGGCGCGTTCCGCAATATATTTGCGTACCGCAGGGTTTTGTTTGTCCATCGTTCCTTTGGACGTAATAAAGGCGATAATGCCGCCCGGACGCACTTTATCCAGCGTCTTGGCGAAAAAGTAATCGTGGATCAAAAACTTATGCTTGTCGTAACGCTTATCCGCCACGCCATAGCCGCCGAACGGCACGTTCCCTATGGCGAGATCAAAGAAGCTGTCCGGCAAGTTCGTCTGTTCATAGCCACTGACGGCAATCGATGCCTGCGGATATAGCTGCTTGGCGATGCGGCCGGTAATGCTGTCCAGTTCCACGCCAAACAGCCGCGAGCCTTGGAACGACTCCGGCACCAGACCGAAGAAATTACCGATGCCGCAGGACGGCTCTAAAATATTGCCGCTGCGAAACCCCATCGATTCCAGACATTCGTACATCGCTTTGATGACGGTCACTGACGTATAATGGGCATTCAGCGTTGACGCGCGAGCGGATGCATATTCATCCGGCTCCAGCACATCTTTCAGTTCCGCATATTCGGCTGCCCATTGCGTGTTCGCTTCGTCAAATGCCTGCGGGAGACCGCCCCATCCAACATAGCGAGCGAGCACCGCCTGCTCGTCCGCTGTCGCTTGCCGCTGCTCCTGCTCCAGCTTGTTCAGCAGCCGAATCGCTTCCATGTTCCATTTGAACTTCGTTTTTGCGCCGCCATGCCCCAGTTCATCATCCGTAATCCGGTAGTTGACCGCCGGGACAGACGGACGGGTTGGCGCGGTGCGGCCGGCCTCAGGATCAGGGGAAAGGAAAGTGTCGGGCTGCGATACGGTTTCTGGCCTCTCCGTCACCGGCTCTTCCGGTAAAACCGCATCTTCCGTCAGTTCCCATGCCGTTTCGTCAGTCCATTCCGACTCCTGCTCTCCGATAATCAGATGATCGTTCAGCGGGTTTTCGCGCAGCATTCGCTCAAAATCCCGGCGATTTACCTCTTTGATGAAGAGCGGGAACTGCCGGTCCTGCAGCACCACCGTTCGCTGCGCCAGTTGCACAATTTCATATTCGTCCGCACCAATCCAAACCATACTGCCAGTGTCAAAACCGTAGCGCGCCCGTTCCCGATTCACCGGCGTTTGTTCCGGTTCCGTTCGTGCGTCTGGCCCGGAAAGCCCCGACGATGTACCCGGCTGAGGCAAATCGTTCCTGGCCAATTCCTGCTGTCTACGCTTTTCCTCCTGTTCCTCTGCAAAAGCGGGCAACCGCTCGGCTTCCCGCTGATTCAAGTAACGCCCCGCTGCCAGCAGTTCGCCGATACGCTTTTGTACTTTCATCCATGGCAGCACCACCTGCGTATCCGGGTTCATGATGGAGCCGCGGGTGAGCGTAATGCCTTTGCTGTCGTAATTCATATGAATATCCGTACCAGTCAGCGCGGGAAGACGACCACCTGTCCCGTATTCCCGTTTCAGGAAATCGGCGTTCTCCTGCGCAGACAGCGACTGCTGGAAATGCAGCGCAATGCGATATTTGCCATTCTCAAAACCGCTGCCGTTTTGCAAAATGGCATCAATGACCGCTTGCGGAATTAAAAAAGCGGAGGCTTTTTCGTCCTCCGCTTGCTCCATCCACAGCGTCTGTTGCTGGATGGAGGGTTCTGCCCTTTGCGATAAGTTAAATTCGTTCAACAGCAGCATGCTGTTGATATGCCCGGAGATGACACCCCAATCGTAGAAACTTTGCGCCGTTCGTTCGTCAGCCGCACCTGTCCACAAATGTAAAACATTGCGATACGGTTCAAACCCGGCTTTTACGCCTCCATCAAGCGTTAGTTCGGTGATGCCGGCCGGAAACAAGCTGCGCACGTACAACACGCGATCGCGTTCGTCTTCATGAGCATGGAAAAACGCAGCAATTTCCGTCTTGCTTTCCCGCAGCGGCGCGGCTCGGAGCATATCGTTGATAATCGCTTTGTCGTGAAAAAACGGAAGACTGCGGTCCTCCGTTTCCCGATCAAACCATTTTAATGATAAATCAGTTCCGTGAGAATCAGTTCCTCCGCCTGCAGCTTCAGGTTGTTCATGTGTCCCGTCCAAGCTAGCGGATCGCTCGACTTGTCCGGAGCCGGGTGAGACGTGAGCAATTCCTGTATCGTCCTCTCGATCTGTTCCCTCGCTGTCCGATCGATGTCCGCCAGATGCTGGTTCAACTGCTCCGACAACATCAGATGGGCGTACATGCCCTTCCGCTCGGTTTTCAGAAACGTCTTGCGCATCATCCCGTACTTCCCGATCGTCGTCTCCGCTTCGCTCAGCGTCAGATTGGGCAATAGATAATCCCCTTGCGGCGTATAGGTCAGTTCCATGTTCATCCTTCCTTTCTTGTCGAGTAGCTTCATTGTGCGGCAAGGAATCGGGTCTTGCAAGGGTGCGAGACGAACGCTCTACATTCATTCGCTGTGCATCCCGGCGCAGCGCCCGGACGGTCGATTCCACTTCCCGCAGCATCATCTCGGACACATCGCTGATTGCTGCGCCCAAATGGGACAATGCAGGAAGCGTGTTGAAATATCCGATGCCGGACAAATCCTCGATACTGACATATTGTGCGGGATCGAGTCCGCAACGGGTCATCGCCATGTAAGCGACGGCCTTTTCGGCAGCTTGCTTGAACAACAGCTCTACATGCGAAATGTCCAGGTCCTCCAGCAAACTGTGCTCCCGCTCTTTGATCAACTGGGCCATATAATCGGCGCTGTTATCATCCACCGCATTCCGCGCGGCGGCAAGGAGAACAACGGGCAGATCCGCATGCGATTCCGTCTCATCCGACGCGCCGAATGCATTTTCCAGCGTTTCGATAACATGAGCCGTATCGCTATCCTGCAAGCGCCATAGCGATAACTCTGGTTGGCGTCTGCTCCGGGTATCCGATACATCAAACACATGACGCAGGCCCAAGTGGTTTCCTCGATCTTCGATCAGGGCGATCCCTTTGGCACCGCGTTTCACCCAACGATCCAGCCGTTTGTTCCATACCTCAATCGGCGCACAAGCCGTCGCATCAGGACGTTGGGCGTAGATCAACAATTGATCCTGAAACGGATATTTATAGTTCCAGGCTGCCGTCCGCAAAAAATCCGCCCAGCGCTCAGGCTGGTTCGTCACCGTGCGAGCCGTGCTGGCAGCTAGCTCAACGATGCGCTGCAACTTGGCAGTCATGAGAGCACCTCCCTTACAGAAGCGTAATATGATTGGTCAGGCGAATGCCTTCCTCGGAATAACGGGCCGAAATCCGAAGGAATCCGATGTGCTGCAACAGATGCAGATTTCGGCGGACTGTGGATGGAGAAACTCCCACCTCCAAGGCCAGCTTCTTGTTGGACAAAAAGACGGAACCTTGCCGTCCGCCTGCATAGTCCATCAGATAGCTATACAATAGCTTTGCGGCAGGAGAAACTTTCGCTTTGGCCAGCAGTTTATAACGGATTAGATCACTCATAGGCTCCCTCCTCAGTAGACGCTAACGTTCCGACTTCTCCGGTGTTTCCTTCGAAAGGGGGGTGCGCGACAACCGTTCAGTCAAACGATCCGGCTGGACGTAGCAATACAGATAGAAATTGTAGTCTCCAGCGTGCGGGAAACAACGAAGGTAGTACCGATGTTGCTCTGTTTGAAAACAAAAACCGTATACCCCGGAATGCCAAGCCCCCGATAAACGTGCCTCCGGATGCGACAGGCAAAAACGGTGCATCTGGTTGCGGCTTTGGAGCAGTCCCTGCTCTGTCAATGTCTGCACAACCTCATCCAGTTCCGCTCGGAATGTAGGGGTTTTTAGCGAAGGCGAGTGTTCGAACCAGGTTGACCAGAACGTCTCGCCGCTGCTGCCGAAATAGCCGCGCAGATGACCGATGCATCCACGTGCTGTATCCTTGTCCGTTGAAGCGGAATAGAAATAGGCCGCATCCTCCGACACGGCCATTTGCAATCTTTCCAGCATGTTCTCTTCCTCCCGGCTGGTAGAAGTACACTAATGGGTTCCCCCTGTACCATAATCGTCATAGGAGGATAAATTCGCATGGTAAAACACAATGTCGCCGTCTTTTAACTGAAATGTCACGCCATATGGATCGGTGAAGCTGCGCTGAAATCCTTCCATCTGCCATTGGTTGTTCAGCGGCCCGTATATATACTGCAAATGAGGATGGTTCAAGTCCTTGTTACGGATCGTTTCCAGATTAAAATTGACGATGATATACCCATCCTTCAGGAAGATAGGCGCATTGTCATCCAGCCGGTGCGTGCGACCGTATTCCGCCAGATTGAAACCTTTGGGCACCACATACGGCGCGGCGGGCACGCTGTAATCGCCAAACCACTTTTGCACCGAAGCGTTGGCGCGGGCCGCATTGACGCCGGAAGGCACGTTCATACTGCCGACATACGTTCGAAGCTGCGGCGGCAACAGCAAGATATCGTATCCGCCGACATACGTCGGCTTCTGCGCATCTTTCAAATATTGAGCGATAAACGTCTGTCTCGCTCCAGAAGAACCGTTTAACGACCAAAGAGTGGCAGCGGTGTCGTTGAGCTCCTGCCGTGGCACATTGCGCAAGCGGGCGTCAAGCGTCACATACCGCTTTTCCGTATCGTCGCTAGAGCCGATGCGAATAAACCGCTTATTTCCTGAATGATAGTATAGATCGACATCCTGCCGGTTCTTTCCTTTGCTGTCCACAAAATAAAACGTCGGTGTAATCCGGATGCCGTCGCCCGCGCCGAACATGTTGCCTTTCGTCATGACTTCGAATTTGAAATGGTAGCCCGTTTTGACCGCAACGTTTTTCTTGCCGCTCTCCGGGTGACTGCCTTGCCGTACCGGCAGCACGTAAGGAGGCGTATTACCGCGCGGCGCACCGTCAATGCCTTTCGTGCCGGCCCAATAGGCGTTTCCTGTCGGCGTTGCGCTGCCCTTCTGCGTGCGGAACACCGTTTCCCAGGCAAAGTCGGCAATGTCGGTGATCCGAAAATCATACAGACGGCCAATGACTTCCACCGGAACCACCTGCGTAGCTACATGGTTGGTCAAGTCCAGATTGGCATTCATTTGAGATGTAAAGGAAGCCGGACTATTCTCGGCAAACGTTCGGAATAACACGTCGTAATTGCCCTCGTCCACCCAAACGGGCAAGTAGAAGGTCGTCTGTGTTTGTCCGACCGGGATGGACACCCACGTTTCTTTCGGGACGAACGTCGTGCGATCCGCCTTATACACATCGAATGGAAACCAAACCTGTTTGTCTCTCACGTACTTGGCATAATCCCGATTGCCGTAGCCCTTGATATCCTTGTGTTGACCGCTTGTAGGAATCGTCACAGTAAAGGGCCTGTCTAAAATGAGCGCCGATCGTCCGGAGGTCGGTTGCGTCTTCTGATTGTGCGCCTGATCGTCCGATACTGAAGCGTAGTTCACCACCGGTGTATGCACGGTCACCGGGTTGATACCGTTAATGGGATAGGTTTTGTTTTCGCCGCCGCCAATGCCTTTAATCAAGGAATACGTTATGTTCCCAGTACTTGGCTGATTCGCTTTGTTTATTTTGGAAGCGTCGATGAGATAGCCCTTTCCATACAACACATCTTGCCCGATCATCGTCGGTGCCGGAATCGCGCCGGGCGTCGGCGCTTTTTCTTCAACGACTTGGTTATCCATGATTGTTTTTCCGTTAAAAACGAGCGAATCATTTCTCACCTTGATCTTTCCAATCGCTTTTTCGGCCTCATTCTTCCAGTCCTCGTTCGGAACGGAGGGGCGGCTGGAACCGCCGGAAATGGCTTGACCGGGAAGCGTCACATTCGTATATACCGGATCGGTGATATGTGCACTTAGTGACGGATCATGCGCGGCGGAAACGGTTGGGGCTGTGTAGCCGTTCGGCATAATCGTGACCGTTCCCGAAGGAAGCGCATAATTGGACACCGTCGCCTTCTGAATACCGTACACTTCGAGATTTTGAATCGTCCAGTAGCTGTACTTTCGTTCAATGGAATAGTTTTTGGTGACCGTCTGTGTGTCGGAACGCGGGACCGGAATGGTCGTCGAATTCCCGTTCGCATCGGGCGGGCCGGGTACGTATTCCGTCCATCGCAACGTATACGTCCGGCTAACGGAAATCGGGTATTGCTTCGTACCGGTCGTTTCCGTGAACGTGTTGCGATACAGGTACGATTTGGCCGAGGCGTTCACATACAGACTTTCCGAAGTCGGAATGCCTTGCAATACATCAAATTTTTCAGCGCCGCGCGCATCCGCCTGAATGACGGCGGAAACGCTCGGCTCCATTGCCTCGGCCTGCTGGGAAGCTCCGGGCTGCGGTTCTCCGGCACTATCACCTCTACGAACCGTATGGTCGGATGTCGAATCCCCTGTATTGCCGTCCACATCCTTCACGACGACTGTGATTTGCACGCTTACTTTGTCGCCGGAGGCAAACGGGATTTTGATCGGAATCGTTTTACTCGTTGAAGTGCCGGAGAGCGTTCCGGTTTTATCGCCCGTCAGGGCGAGTCTGGCATTTTGAATATCCGTGATTTCGTATGACTTCAAGTTTTTTAATGACTTGACTTCAAAAACAAAATTCCCTTCCACTTCGGTCACGTTTGTGTCTACCGTTTCCGGCGCTTCAATCCGGGATGTGACCGTTACCGAGGAGGGAATTTTGTATATGCCGATAAAGTTGGAACCACCCGAACCAACGAGAATGGAGCGCTCTTTGAGCTTAGGATCGTCTTTTTCCTGAATAAACAGCTTCTCTTCGGGCTTGTTATTGTTCGTAATGTAGGAGCGGATGATCTCATAAGTCTGACCACCAGATGTGATTTGACCCTCAAACGTATGGTTCGCTTCCTCGCCAGTTGCGAAAACTCCTTTGTCCACTTCTTTAAGTTTGGTCCCGTCTTCTTTTTGATAGATGGCCTTCACCGGATTGTTCTCCGCATATTCGGCAACCGCGTCCGTTCCGCCCAGATGCACCGTAAAGCTTCGCGTTCGCACTTTCGGATTCGTTTCGGGATTTTCCTGCAACCAGTCTTTCTGCGCCGGGTCCTGCTTAGGCGATAAATAGGAACGAACGATCGTATATTTTTTCCCGTTGTCCTCAATGGTTTCGGGAAATTCATGATCGATTGTTTCCCCGACTTTGTACTTGCCCTTGAAGAATGTAACTTCAGGTTTTTGAATGATTTTGCCGCCTACTGTTTTCGCAATGACATCGACCGGAAAATCCGCGCTGCGGTAGGGTACATGTATGCCGAAATAATCGTCCAAGTCGTCGGGGTGCGCCCAAGGTTCGGCTCGCTTGATCTCATCCAGCGTATAGAACGGCCCTTTGCGCACGTTGCCGTTCCCGTCGATGGACACCATAATGGCATACAGATAGAGGTCGTCGTTGTCTTTGATGTTGCCCATTCCCGCCTTCCACATGCCTTCCGTGACTAGCGCCTCGCTGACTTCGTAAAAAGTCGTAACGGGCTGGCCGGGAACCGGCGGATTCGGGTATTGATCGACTTGTCGCACCTGTTGGTCCAAAAATGAAACATGCTGGCCGCTTCTTGGATTGCCGCATTGTTTGGGCGTCGAATTCGTGCATAATTGGTCCCGACGGATCGTCCAGCCTACGGTTCTGTATTTGATGGACGACGTTGCGGCCGTGCTGGTGATCTTAAACTTTATGGTGCCATCTTCAATTTTGACATCAGGGGCTCCCGCAAAAACAGAGATTGGAATGGAAAGAAATAAAAATAAGCATGCCAGCAGCATGCTTAATAATCGAATATTCAATTTGTTCATTTCTCTACTCCATCCTTTTAATCGTATGGTTGTAGAACAAACTGGCGCTCGGACTTACTTTCAGCGTAGGACCCCAATCGCCTCCAACATTCGTTGATAAGGGGATATCGGTAAAGCCTTCATACCAAATCCCTTTTTCAAAAATTTGTTTGCTGGGGAACCATTCATCGTATAGTAGATCTTTACTTTCCTTAAACGAAACAAATTTAATCCTGAATTTGGAGCGAATGAAATTGTCGCCAAATCCGTCTTTATAAATCATGGACGGTTCGGGATCGAGGTATCCCTCGATTTGAATCTTGTTTTCTTTGACCCAATCCACATAACGACGTATATATTTCAATTCCGCATTGGAGCTTTGCACTTTCGTGGCAAATACCGCTTGCGCCCATGTATCATCGATCGTTTTGTAATCCACGTTCAGCCACAACGCGCCGAACGTTTTTAACCATTTCATCCACATATCCACATTTTTCTTGTTGAATTCTGGTATGGTCGAGTATAAAACGGATGAAACCTTACTATTCGTAGGGTGAGAATGGGGATAGGCCATTTCATACATCTCGTTCGGCACATCGGCCAGAATATACGGATAGTCTTTCGCGTTCGTCGGCAAATTGGTTGTGCGAATCAGTCGGCCCCATTCATCGTACTTCGTGTTGGCGTCTTCCTTTGTGGAAATAAAAACAGTCGATGTCGGGTTATCCCATTTCACTTCCGCACCCAGCGCTTCGCTGACAAAACGCAGCGGGACAAACGTTCGTCCGCCGCTGGTGATCGCCTTCGTATCGAAAACCATTTCCTGGCCGTTAACGAGCGCCTTGCTTTCACCGATCGTTAGCACAATATGCAAGTCGTCTCGCTCGATCGGTACGGTCATCGTTTCAGGTTCCCAGCCTACTTTCGCGCCCATCTTTTCCGCGATGAATCGAACCGGCACGAGTGTCCGATTGTTCTCATCGACAAACGCCTGCGCATCGGGAAACCAGATTTTTTGTCCGTCCATGACGACGTCGACGTAGGACGGCAGGTTGCTCGACGCGCTTACCGCCGTCCCGAACAAGCTACACATCATCGCTGCAACTAGCCCTGACAATACCCATTTCCTCACGCGTTACACTCCTCTCGAAAAAGATCACAATGTAATTGGAAAGTTTCAACGATTATTTTTATCATAGAGCCGATTTTGCGGCGTGTCCACCTTCCGAAACAGCCTCTCATTACGATCATGGAAAAGAACAGCTCAGCGGCATATATCCTTTTTGCGCAGCCGCTTTTTCGCTGGAAAACGTTTCTTCCACCGGATAGGAAAAGCCGCATGTACTGCGGTAATACACCTTCACATTTCCTTTTCTCGCGCCGACAATCTCTGGTTTCTTGAGTACGCGGCTACCGCCGAGGGCGTAATTGTTATAAAATTTGCCTCCCATCGGAATCCCCTGGATGAAAGCAATCACCCCGACATCATCCACGGTATTGTGCCACTCCTCCTGTGAAATCGTTGGCAACGTGAACGTGTAGGAGAGACCAAACCGGGAAACCCATTCATTGTGTTTGTTGATCCGGTAGGCCAATTCGTCCTCGATTGCATGGACTATGGTGCTTCGGCGCACCTTTTCAAACCGCTCAGCGTCCTTTAACAGTGCGATGTTTGTCTGCTGTCCAACGTCGCCCCGCAAACCCTCGAACCAGCTGCGACTTCCCGCATCGTAAGCGAGGACGAATTCATCCAGCGTAAACGAAAGGCTGTTTCCCGATGAATCGGCGTAGGCATACGGCTTTTTTGCTCCCCAAACCGGTTTCCGTTCCGTGTTTCCGTCGGCTCCTGTCCATTCCTCCTCGGCATAGACGTAAAAACCGTCGTACCCGATGACCACAACGGCCGGGATATACCGGCGTAATACGCCTTGTGCAACGGGATCGTCGACAATGCCGAAGTTGATATATAGCGTCCGATAAAAAGCGGCAATCGCTTCATCTTTGTTCAGCACTACCCGCTTGGCCGATTCATATTGTGTCTCCCGTTGCTGATTGGCATTAACGGTCAACATGCGCGCCGCATCATCTACAGCGGCATCCAGCGAGGTGTTATACCGCAGCTCGGTAAGCATCGCCTTTCGCTGCATGTCGACCTCGATCCGGTTGATCGTCGCAAACGGCAGGAAAATGAGCGCCCCGACAATGGCCCATTCAATCCATTTCATTGCGCACCACCCCGCCGTAAGGAATAAATATTATTTCGTTCGAACTGATGGCCTGGTTTAGAAAATCGAATAGGATGGTGCCGGGAGTCCGGTTCGTATTTTTGACCGTAACCGCAAACGTATCGCCAACGTGCAGCTTATAGCGTCGCGTCGGATCATCTTTGGCGGCCGCGCTGATCGGGAACAGAACAGGCAAAATTTGCGCGTTGTAAAACATGTCGTAGTGCACTTCGTAGCTGCCGCGAAACGTCTCCGGCCTTGTCGGGTCGTCGTAGACCGGAACGTACTTTTTGCTGCCGTGTTCCATCTGCACATCGAAGGAGTTGCCTGTTGCCGCGATTACCTTCATAAAGTCGTTATACATCGTCGGTGTCACATAACCTTTATCCCGAACAGCATCCACAAACGTCGTTGTCGCTTTCAGTACGACCATTTCCGAAATATCGTCCTGCTGGTTGAACGCTTCGGCAATGGGGTAGAGGTAGAGCAAAAGAACAGCAACGAGCACCGCGAAAATCTTCAAAAAACTGTTCATAGCATTCTCCTTAACGCGAGGCGAAAATAAGGCGCTGGAGCCGGCCGGACGCATCCCGCTGGGCAAACGCCGTATACCGGGTATTCAGTTGAATGCCGACGGGGACGAATAAGTCCCGATCGAGCGGCGGCACGTACCGAACGCCGTCCACGACGATTTCCGCATCTCCTGTCTCCAGCCGTGCAACGGACTGCACCACCTCTGTACCGGATACGGTGCCGTCGCCGGAAATCGGTGAAAGCGTCATCTGCATGTTGCTGTCCAGCGATTTTCCCGATAAATAGGCGGTATCGTTCAGCGCGGCCCCGGTTTGAAAGAGCATGAGTCCGTTCGTGACGGCCATCAGAAACAGAAAGCAGGCAACACTCATCTCCAGCATCGTTCTGGGGGCATGTTCCATCCGCTTACCTCCTTGAAAACCGGGGCGTCCGCTTCATGGACGCCCACGGTGTTGGAATGAGAGTCAGGGTGACGATCACTTACTGCTGACGGAATATGATGCCGCGGATGACGTTGCTGCTGTCGTGCACCAGTTGCGCCCGGAATTTGCCGCTCGGGTTGACGTAGTTGATATTCGATTCATCTAGCGCGTGACTCAGTTGTCCCGGCGCTGCGCCAATCACCGAGCCGTAAGTCACGCTGTCCATCGGAACGCCCGTATTGATGACTTTCCCGTACCACTGGCCGGCAGGGTTTTTCCCCGTGACGATCTGAATGCCGAACTGATCCTGATCGCTGAACTTGCGCAGCGCGTTAACGACCTGACTGCCTGACAACATCGTGTTGTCGTACACCGTAAACGCCGTTTGCGAAAGTTCCGTCTGAATATTGCTGAAGTTGCTTTGCGCGGCCTTGGTGGAGTCTTGTGCGGAAATAAACAACACGACCGCGAGCGTGATGAGCGCGATGGCAAGAAATATGCCAGCTGCCATCACGAGTGCTTTTTGTGCGTTGGACATGAACCAATCTCTCCTTCAAGTAAAATAGAAAATAAAAAAAAGCACTTCCTGTTTGGAAAGTGCCGTAGTTATCCCGTTTACTGGATACGCTGAAGCTGTTCGTAGTAAACGGACATTTGGTTCAAGCTGACGATAACGAGCGGAATGACCAGATAGCCGAAAATAAGAGCCATCATTGGCGCAAATCCGATCCATTTTCCCCAGCCTGCCTTTTGTTCGATCAATTGCTCGTATTCCTGTTTGTGTTGCTCTTGTGCGAAAGCCTGTTCCGAATCCAGATCGTCGAACGCCTCCCGAATCGGCAAACTTTGCACCGCCAGTTCCAGCTTTTCAACCGTGCGGACGAACGGCAAAAACGGCGCATCCTCTTTGAGCTGCGCCAACGCCTGTTCCGCACCCTGCTCAAAATGAAGCAAGCAGGTTTGCAGCGGTTCCTTGAACACGCGGGCAAACTGCTCCATCCAAAGGAGCAGATGTTCGACCGACATCCGGTCCATATCCGCCAGCATGGCGATGACGGCATGCAGTTGATCCACTTCATGCTTCATTTCCATTTGACGCAAGCGCCGTTGAAACAACCGGATGCCGACCGGCATGGCGTAGCCGCCCCATCCCGCCAGAACGGCGAGGAGTGCTTCCCACCATTTCACATACTGATTGTCCAGCTTCGCAAGTTTGCCGAGGATGCGCCGGGCAGTGGCACGAAGCTGATCGTCTTTGTTCGCTGCTGGCGATTCGCTGCGGAGCAAGGACATAACCGTTTCTTCGGTGCGGGACTTCACCTCCTTTACGCGATTGATGATGCGGCGGTCAAGCGCCGCTGCCTCGCGCGCCTTGGCTTCTTCCTCAGGCGAAAGTTGGCCGAACAGGATGTCCGGCTTTACCGGCGCATACAGGATTTGATGCCGGCTCGCGGCATGGAACGCAACAAACATGCCGAGCACAGCCAGAAATGCCATGCATCCAGCCAAGATGCGCTGCACATAGAGCCATTCCAGCCGAAACGGCGACGCGGTATCTTTGAGCAGCTTAACCATACGATCGGCTTCTCGGGAACCGGGGGCGGGGCCTAAGCGATGCACAAGCCAACGCATCCACGGCCATTCGTACACTCGCTTCTCCCATCTTTTTCGGCCGGTCGATTTTGGACTTGCGTCCAATTCCTGAATGTTGCGCAACAGGACGTAGGATAGCCATACGACCCCCATCAGAACGATTTTCGCGATCCATCCGGTTGTGCTCGCATAAAACGCATCCATGGCCGGAAAATAGTGACTGGCCCAAGCTTCAATCGGCCGGGTAAACAGCAGCGGCAACAGCGCGATGGCGGTCAGCCCTTGTAACAGGAAACTAAGACGCTCGCGGCGCAACAGTTCCAAATTCAGTTCGGTCGCGAGTTTCCCGAGCGCCTTCAAGTACACGGAGCCGGTTGCGGTGCGTTTGTCGCCGTATTCTTTCACTAGATGCGACAACCCGGCCAAGCCCTGCAAATACCGATTCGGCGCACTCTCGATGTACTGCGCCAGCCGCTGTTCGGCATCGCTTGCCGTCAGCACTTCGTATATTTCGTGTCCGTGCAGCGCCATCTCATACGGCGCACCGTCTGCCGCTTCATAAATGGCTTCTTCCACCATGCCATGGCGATGATAGTGATGACGTACGTCCGAGAAGAATAGACGGAGTTGGCGAAGCAGGCGCGTCTCCAGCCGATGCACCAGATTGTCCGACAGAATGCCATGGCCAACCCAGAAACCGATGGCGATCATGCCAAGCGTGGCCAGGTCGCGCACGCCCAGCGCCAGCGGAACAGCCGCTGCAATCAGCATGCCCCAAATAATTAGAGCCGTCTTCATCGTCTCCAACCGCAGCTTCCATTCGTCGCCAAGCTGGAGGATGGTCATTCGTTTGCGAATATGAATCAAATAAGCGCTCAGAATCGGCACGCGCTCACATAGACGGTACAACTGCTGCATGACGCTATACAGCGCTTGCTTCTTACGGGCTTTGCCCGGTTTGCGCAGCGCTTCATACCGCCGAATGGCCTCCACATCTGAACCGTGGCGGGATACCCATTGAAATGCGGCCGCCATCGCGAGGAACAGCACCGTCGCCGCGCCGAGCACAAGGGATAGCCATTCAAGTTTCATCGCCATCCCCCCAATGAACCGCCAGAAACGCCTCGAACGCCGCCTGATCCGGGCCTGTGAGGCAAGCGGCGATTTCGTTTCGGCTTCGCTCGGACAGCGGATGAACGGCGACATACTGCCCGTCCCGGTATTCGACGACGTTTCGTGCGTCGTATAGGGGGCGATCCGTCGTGCGGCGGAAGTATTCGAGCATCGTCTCCATAAACGCCGCCATTTTCTCTTCGGTCGTAGGTTTATGGCGGAACGAATCCGGGTATGCCGTCTCTTGCTCCACCGGGACGCACTCGGTTATTCGTTCAATGTAACGATGTCCGTCCGCGTCCCGTCTCAGGTGAATATCGAAGTTGATGACGCTGACGACCTGCTGCTCGGCCACTTTTTCGTTTGTAAACACTCTGGTTTTCAGCAACGAATTGCGCAGCGAGTAAACAAGATCGCGGAATGTTTTGGCGTGATGCGTAAACAAAGTGAACAGCGAAGCGACCTGCGCCATCTGCACCATCCAGGCGGCAACCGGGTCGGTCGCCACTTCTCCCAAAATATTGACCGATCCGTCCGTTTTCTTCTGAATGTCCAGCCCGTCTTGTCCGGAGATCGTTTCGGTTTCCCGCAGGCTTAAAATGTTGCGATCCCGATATATTTTCCGAAGCTGAAGTTCAAAACTCATTTCCTGCACCCGAATCGGCAAGATCGCCGGAATGTAGCGCACCATGGCCATCAAGAGCGTCGTCTTGCCGCTGCCTTGTGCGCCGGTGATGGCCGTGATGCGTTCCCCCATAACGAGATAGCGGATCAGCCCGATAGGCAGTTCGGCGTTGTCGTCCTGAATCAGTTGTTCGAGCGCGGCGTTTTGCACGTCGAATTTGCGCACAAAAAAAGCCCACGATTCGCTGAACCGGGGGCGCAACACAACAACGCGGGAGCCATCCGCCATTTCGTTTACCTTAAAACCGTTCGCTTCGGACAGCTGGCCGGGAAAATTATGTTTGTACACGTTCTGGCACACGCGCCTTAGCTCTTGTTCCGAGCCGAAGGACAGAAAGCTCAAATGGATGGACTTTCCTTTATAAAATATCCATACGCTGTCATGCGACCTTGGCACCTCACGAAGCTGCGCTTCTTCCTCCAAACTCCACTCGCCTTCCCACATCACGGGTGGAATGCCGGATACACCGCCCGATACGCCGTCGATTTTCATGTCGCGGATTTCGTCGATGACGCTGAATCCTTTGTATTGCTGATAGATCCGCTGTACAACGATCTGCATTTTGTCCTCGGCGGGCAGCTTGTGTACTTCCTGCTTGTAAATGTCGCGGATTTCGTCGGCGGTAATCCGATAGGACTCGGTTTCTTCGTCTTCCATACTTCGTTTGGGGCGATCCAATTCGTATTTTTGAATCAGTTCGTCCAGCGCTCTCAATCGATGCTGTTTCTTAAACAGATGGAGCAAAATGTCGAACTGATCTTGCGGCGATAATTTTTTCGGATCGTCAAACGGAAGAAGACGGTTCAGGTTATTGTCGTCCAAGCAGTAGCGCTGTTCGAGCAAATCGGCGATCACTTGCTTCACATAGGCCTTATCCCGCAAATCGCCAGACGTGCAGCCCCGCAGCGCTTTTTTCAGTTCCGCACGTTTGTTTTTGCGGCGACGGTATTCTTCTTCCGACAAGCCATAGTCAATCAAGTTGCTGCTGGTCATCTCATGCAGCGCCTCTTTCACGAACGCGGTCATCGAATCCAGCGTGTATACCGGCTGTTCGTCCGGCTGGTCCGGTAAACGGCGGCTCATGCGCAAATAAAGCAGAACGCCGACCGCGATGAGGATGCCCACGATAAGCAAAGCGTTCAGCATGAACATCATCCTCGATCGTCCTCCCTCCCGCCGAAAAGAGGCTTATCTAATCCGGCGTACCGGACGATCGTCTGTGCCAATGCCCGTACGTGATGCACAAAAAGATTGTTTTCGTGATCGCGCGGCACTTGCCGGTTGCGAAATAAAAAATGGATAGCGTCTCCTTGCTGGAGGGCATCGTGCCATCCTGTATTATGAATAATCGGGTACGCAGGCTCCCGCCGGTGGAACTGACGCATGATGTTTTTGACGGTAAACGCCGAGCGAGGGTCATATTGCCCGAATACGAGCAAAACCTGGCGGCTCGCCAGAAGTTGCACCTCCGCTAATGAAAAAACTTGCTCCAGTTTGAGCAAGTTTTGCGGCAGGCAAACGACCAGCAAATCTGCTTGATGCAAAAGCGCCCGTGTCCATTCCGTCTCATTGCCGCTTCCGCCATCCAGCAACACCAGATCGTAAGCGCGTTTTGTCAGTTCTAAGAGCGGCCCGAGCCAGTCCTGCGCCGACGAAACAAACGATACATCCGGCTTGTTCGATCCCGGCAGGATGTCGAGGCGTTCGGCGAGCAGCGGCAGCGTGTAATCCCGCAGCAATTTTGGTTCGAGCTTGCGGTTTTGCAATAGCCTGAGCAGCGCGTCGATTCCGACATCGGATGGGACATCCACTTTGCTCATCCAGGTCCGCCTTGGATAAAAGCCGCGTTCAATGGCTGCATATTCGCTTTGCAAATGCCCATGCAGCAAAAGACGCGAAGAATATTCAAGTCCGAGCAGCGCGGCGGAGGCGATCAGGTTGCTTGTCGTCCCGGCTTGTCCCGAAATCGGACTCCAAAACACCACGGTAAAACCCATTGCTTCATCTCCTTTCGTGCGACTTTACCGGCTTCACGCACGCTTTCGCGCACGCGCCCATGCCCGCCGGGCCGTTTTGGCATCGCAATCAAACAACTGTTGCAGCATGTCGAGCACGGTCCGGCGATACGTTCCAGTCAGCCGCTTGATGTTGATGCGGCCATGATGCTGGTTGTCGAGCTCTACGGACATGTCCCGTTCGTCCAGCGGAAAACGGAACACGGCATCCTCCCAGCGTACAGCCTGCTGCGGCAACAGCGAATCGATATACGACTCAGGTATGGTGATCGGCAAGGTAGGGGTGATCAGTTTGTAAAACGAGAGCGGCTGACCCTCCGCTTCGTGAAGGCACAGCCGCTGCATCAGATTTGCGTTGATTTGCATGCCGAGCCGACTATAATTGCTGCACCAAACCCGCTTGTCATAGCCCGGCAACTCTTGTCCTTTCACAAATTCCGTGTGATCGGTGTCAAGCAGCATAATATCGTATGCCGCTTCGTCTACGGTTTGACGGATGGACCGCTCAAGTTGAGCTGACGTGATCAGCCCGGTCGCCACGTCGAATCCTTCAAACTCCCGCAGCGAATTTGAGAATTCCACTTGCGGCAAATAGCCTTGCATGGATTGAGCGAGCGTGGAATCCACGATCAGCACCTTTTGATCCAACACCGTGAGCAGCTTGCCTAACACAAGAAGCAAATGACTCTTATCCGGCGCGCCGAAAAACACGACTTTTTTCATGACGGCCTCCTTTACTGGTTAAAAATGTTCTCCAGTTTATCTATGCCGGGCGACTCCCCCGAGGGTGAAGCTGGCGCTGATGGCGTTGGCTCCGCGGGTGCTTCCGGCCGATTCCCATTCGTCGTTGACGAACCGGAAGGGGAGGGTAGCGGCTGCGCGGCCGGCGGCTCGCGATCATTCGTAGCCGTTGTGCCCGACGGTTGCGGCGTGGGTGTCTTAGATTGCGTGGCATTGCCTTGCTGCGAGACGATCCTTTCGTTTTGCAGTTGCTGCTGAACCGTCACGCTGCCGCTTGTCACGCGCAGTTTGTCCGACTCGCTCATGGCTTTCAGATTGTCGTCAAGTGTCTTGCGAAGTTTGCGGGCAAGCTCGGTTGTCGCTTTTTCGAGCAGGTTCGGATCATGTTCCATCAAATCAAGCACTTTCGGATTTGCGGGATAATTGACCACAGCTGCTTCCTGCAATCCCGGTTCGATATAGGGCAAGGCATACAGCCGTGCGCCTTGCAAATAGGCATCGATAATCGCGCTTGACGTTTGCAAAATATCCTTCTCGTTCATTTCGAGCCAGATGACCGTTCCCGACAACTCCCGTGCTTTCTTTTTAGCTAACAGGACATAATCTTCTCCTGTCGGAAAGTTGATTCGCACGTCGATGTACTGTCCTTTTTGAAGGTTGGAGGGAAGTTGAATGACATGAAATTCTTGCACCCGCAAATCCTTCGGGATCGGCGTGCTCTCGTACAGCATAGATGGCATCAGCGGTGTTCCGGGCTGCAATTCGATTTTGGCGCTTTTGCCGATGGCCGCTTCCCGTTCAGTAATCATCCCGGATGGCACCAGACTCGCGGGCATCGGGACGGACAGGAGATCCTCTGCCGTGACGGTACCACCGGCCGGAATGGTTCGCGACACGGTCCAGACGTTTCTGCGCGATTGTTCCTCTATCGTTTTCAGTTCCTTGATCTGCCTTTCATAGTGCTCCTTCATTTGCTGCTGATTCTGCTCTTGCTCCGATTGCTTTTTCAGAGAATAAATGACCGCAGCCACAAGTAAACAAACGCTTATGGCGATCGCGGTGATAATGAGTGCCTTGCGGTGCCGATACGTCCACGACATCGCTCACGTCTCCTCTCAATCAATCTTAAACTGCTATCGAAATTTTTACCGGGCATCGTCACGGAGCTTCTGCTTTTGCTGGGTCGCAGCCTGATGCTGCTCCAGCTTTTCTTGCGCCCATGCGGGCATATGCTCCGGTTTTATTAAGCCGATAAAATCTTCCCGATTCCAGCGAGACTCTTCTCCGGTATACAGATTTAACACATAGACGGCCCGACCTCGGGAATAGGCAGAGGTGCCAAAACCGCTTAACGCCAGCACAAGCTGATTGACTGCGGTGCGATATTCGGGACGCAGCCGTTCCGGCCGGATGACAACAACCTGGTTGTCTATGCGCATGTCTTCGCGAATCGGCTGACATTCTGCCTGAGTAAGGGTGGTTAGGGGCACCATGACGCTTGCCCGTTCTTCTTTGAGATCCTCCAGTTCCCATTGCACACGGGAAATGAAGTCATTCATGGTCTCAAGATAATCTGCGCTGGCCGCAATCGCGTAAAATTGCTCGACACCCAAAGAATTGTTTCGGGTGCAGTAACAAACCATATACGGACGTTCGGCATTGGATTCGTCAATGCCAAGCAATACTTCCACCTTCCCAATGGAGATGGCCTGATAAACTTCATAGTTGTCCACCATTCGTTTCATTTCTTCCATCGTCCATCCTCTTTTCCTGGATAGTTGCGATCTTCCTTTGTTCTCCTACTCCGATTGGATTGACCGGCTTCGCGAGGCTTCTTGTTTCGCGTTTGCGGCTCCTCGGTTTCATCCTCCGAAACTTCAATGCGGTTGAAACCCGGCTTTTCTTGCATCAGGCGTTCATACTGACGACGCCTCCCTTTCGTAAAATACATGTATATCGCCTCCCCAAAAATGGGCATAAAAAAAGCTCTCCGACTTAGGGGAGAGTGCTGCCGAACAGGTTGGGATGCTTCGGATACAAGTTAGCGTTCCTGTTCCCGCTGCCGTTTTTTATACCAGCTTTCTAATAGTTGCACGATCAGGTCTTCCTTCTGCTTTTCGGTAAAGTCCCTCGGGAAGAAACGGTCAATTCGCTCGCGCTGAATGGTCATCTTTTCTTTCTGGTTCGGCTTTTCCTCCGTGAGAATCGAGAAGATGACATCCACGTTAAGCCGCCCATCCTGGCTCAGTTTTTTCATGCGCTGTGCCTGCGCCAGTGAAGGAGTGCAGTCTTCGGACTGCATCGTTTCGTACAGGGCTTGCTGTTCTTCTTCGGATAAGTAAGAAAGTTCTACGGCTGGATTGAAGGCAATTCGTTTATCGTCCACCATTTCGAGAATGGAGGGGGATAGTTCGGTAAGACGGATATAGCGCTGGATTTGATTGCGGCTTTCGCCTACCTGTTCTCCCAAAATTTCAACTGAATACTTACCTCTTAAATCCTGCCCAACTTGGGTAGAATTTTCTTTGCTCGGTCTTCCTGCCTGTCTTTTCATTGCTTCCAGCTTCATCTTATAGGCGAATGCCTTTTCGCTTGGCGCAATATTTTCCCGTTGCAAGTTGCTGTCCACCATGATGATAGTTGCTTGATCGTCGTCCAGTTCGCGAACGATACAGGGCATTGTCTCCATACCTGCTAATTCGCTTGCCTTCTTGCGCCGGTGTCCGGCTACCATTTCGTAGCCGCCGTCCGCCTTCGGACGTACCAGGCCGGGAACAAGAACGCCGTATTGCTTCACACTGTCCGCCATTTCCAGCATCGCTTCATCTGCCTTCACCTTGAACGGATGGCCGGGAAAATCGCTGATTTCCGACAGAGGAATATCCATCACCTTCTCCCGCTTTTCATCAGCGCGGCTTTCCTCGGTTGAGAATAAATCAGCGACTGTGGTCAGTTTGATACTTGCGAGCCTGTCTTCTCTCGATGTCAATGCCCTGCACCTCCTTCGTAAAGGCGGCATAAGCCTCCGCCGCTTTTCCATCCGGGTCATGGGCATAAATGCTTTTTCCCTTGGCGCTCGTTTCCGCTGCGCGAATGGATAATGGAATCTCTGTGTTGAACACGCGCAACTTGTCCCCGTAATCGCGCCGAAGAACGAGCGCAATATCTTTGGCAAAATTAGTGCGATTGTCTACCATCGTGAGCAGCACTCCGTCCAAAACCAATTTCGGATTGATCTGCCTACGCACGCGGGCAATCGTCTGCAACAGTTGTGTCATTCCCTTGGCGGGCAAATAGTGCGCCTGAACGGGGATAATGACGCTGTCTGCCGCAGCCAGAGCATTGATGGTCAACATGCCCAAACTCGGCATGCAATCGATTAGTACGTAATCGTAGTCAGCTTTAACCGAATCGATGTATGAACGCAAGATCGTTTCTCTGCTCATCGTATTGACAAGCGATACCTCGACAGCAGACAGTTCAATATTGCCCGGCATTAGGTCAACGCCTTCGCTGTGTTGCAGAATTCCTTCCCGTGCTTCGTAGGATTCTTCCAGCATCGTTTTGACCAGCAACGTGGCTAACGATACAGAGAGACTATCCGGCTCATGGAACCCTAACGAATCCGTCAGGTTGCCTTGCGCATCCGCGTCTACTAGCAAAACCTTCTTCCCATCGGCAGCCAAACCGATTCCCAAATTGACCGCTGTTGTCGTTTTGCCCACGCCGCCTTTCTGATTAGCGAGGGCAATCACTTTAGTCATCCGACATTTCTCCTTTCACGCAAAAAGCCGGTTGCGCTGAATATTTCAGGGCAACCGGCTTTTTGAATAGTATCTATATAAAAAGAGAACACCGCAAGAAGGGCGTTCTCTTGAATATTCATATGTTACAGTAACTTCATTTTCAAATATCTCGTGAGCTTGTTCCAATAGATTTAACAATCTATTCACACGACTCTAAAACAAATTTCAAAACAACGTAAACTCAAACTTATCATTGAGTGGCTGTATTTTTGTTGTCACTGCCTCCGCATTGTACTTAAATAAACCATACTTTACGAATTACGTCTAACCCTCTGATAATTTGCTCGGGTAGCTAGCCAATCCAAAGCGCTCGGTGTTACTCTCCATGCACTAAGGGAGGCAGAGGCATAAATGATCGCTTCCTCCTCACTCCCCCGTGAGTATGTCTCAGGAACAATATGTGGAATATATTTAACACCTACTAAGTAAGCCGGAACGAAAGAGTTCGCTTCGAGAGCTTTATTCAATGATATGGCCGCTTTGCGGGCACTTTTACAGCGGAAAGAAAGCAACGCTTCGCTATACAGCATAAAGCATGTGGCCTCATTATGTTCCGACAAAAATTCGTCAGCTTCGTTATTCATTCCCTCAGCCAGCAAATAATTAACTAGAGTATAGCGAATACCCAGACTATCATTAGGATTCAATCGGAGCAACTCACGACAGCTTGCAATGGCATCTTGCCGATGCCCATTATCCCAGAGGCATTCCGCCAGTCCCGCCAGTGCCCTCATATATGGCCTGGTCTTAGTAATCCCCCAGAAATCACCTGCATTCTCTTCAAAAAACGAATCCCCTAAAACTTGACGCCCCACCTTAACCCCACGCTCGTACAGTTCCATTCGCTCTTCCGAAGATTCGCTGTGTTCTGCCAACAAATTATAGGCATCCGTACAGTATGGCGACAGCAGCAATGCTTTTCGTGCAATCGAGAGACGCTTGCTTCTACTCATCTCTTCCCATGCGTCATAAATCATCTCCTGCGCTCGATCCAGCTTTTCTCTGTCAAACGGAGGAAGCTTCAATTCAAGTATCGTATTGTCATTTCGTCTATTTTCACCTTGTACTAAACTGAAAGGACCGGCATCAACTGTGTTAAAAAGCTTGATAAAATCATCATAAGCCGGAACAGATCGAGGATGTTGCTCCCTTGGCAAGCTTTCCTTCCATTTTTCGAACAATTTACCCGAATCAATCAAGTATTGGCATACTTTCGAACAAAGTTTGTCCACTCCATCCAGTCTATGATCCACTGTTTCACTTAAATAATAGGATAGCAACTGCTCGATATCTCGAAATATTCTGACTCCCGAAGCAAAACCGCTTGGTGGATGTAGAGGCATAATATCCAGATTCTCCAAAGCGGTAAACAAGCCGTCGGTTGCAACCGTCTTCGGTACAAATAATGCGTCCGGCATCCCGTATATAAATTTTTCTTCCGTCTTCTCCTCGCTCCAAGCATAATAAAGAAAATCTGCAAGAGGAAGCAGCCTTTTCGTCGAAGCTATTCGAAAAGCAAATGTTCCGCTATAATGATCGCGCAATATATAGTAAACGAGATGTTCTTTGCGTGATTTAAAGCTGTTTTTCAGATCAACATCCATCGGTTTTTTCTGGTATCTCAAATAACCATCGTTGCCAAAATAATAATGCCTTGAGACGGAGACCAGTAATTGATGCAATTGGTTAGAATACTCGGAAACCAACTTACGATGCATACAATCGACCCTTTCGTATAATGATGCGGCGTCCTTAGATTGCTCATAGCCAACATACATGATTTTTCGCATTTCGACAAGGAAAAGCATGCCCTACTATCATAAGCAAAAAGACTACCAAAAATCCCCCCACAATCGACGAATAAGATCACTCAGGCATTCAGCATCTTTATTTCATGCAAAAAGCCGATCGCGCTGAATATCTTTAATCAGCTTTTTATATTGCATCTATATAAAAAGAGAACACCTCAAGAATGGCGTTCTCTTGAATAATCACGAATTACAAATTAACACTTAGCAACGTGTTATTCTATAGAAAAACGAATTGAAGGAAGGGTAGGTGTATCGTGGTTACTTTCCCTATTATGTCTATTGGTTTTTTGTTAGTTTCAATTGTGTTTATACGTTATAGCAAAAGCGATAAATTTACCATTCCCCCAACGATCGCGATTGTTCTCAATGGAGTATTAATCTTATCCTTGATCGCATTTATTGCTTTATTTATGAAAAATAGTGATGTGATTACCCAAATACCTGCACCCTGTTACTGGCTTCTATTGTTCGCTGGGCTCATAATTGAAATCTTTTCTTACCTCCAAAAATATATACCCGGTCATTTCATCGCTGCTGCATTACACTGCTTTGTCGGGTTTATCGCCATCTTTTCTATTGGCCTGCCTCTACTTATTCTAACGTTGATTGAAATAATCATTGCTTTTTATCAGCATCAAAGGAACTAAGATAATTAGAGGAACAATTAGTGTTTTAGTTGATATTCTTTCTCTACCCGGTCAATCAGTTTGTTAAATATCTTGTGATTTTCTGGAGGTTCCAGTTTGAAAAATACCCCTGAGTCGAGAACCTTAAAAAACTGACCATTCCCACCGAACTCAAGTACTCTCACAGTTCCGTCCTTCATGTTAAGTTTAACCAAACGGTAGTAATCCGCTGTAGCATTTCCGGTAAGATGAGTTACTTTATTCAAAAGGTTTACGAGATTATATATGTCAGTCTCCGCATTGATCACTCCGCTAACCGGGTCGTTCACACCAGTGGAAATGGTCACACTTGAAATATCCTCTTTTTTTAACATAAATATTTTCTCGTTTGAGTTAACTGGAACTAGAGGCGAAGTATTGGTATTAGGCGTTTTCGACAACGGTAAATTTCCGCAGGAAGCTAAAAGAAATGAAACGACCGGTATGATTACAATGACAAGCCAATTGCGTTTCCCCATATCCACGTCCCCTTGTTTTATTTGATCGTTTGCACTATCTTTTGACGAATTAATTACTCAATATGTTTCCTCCTCATTCCTAGTCTTGTTGGGTTTCAGCCGGTTGCGCAGATATTTTAGGGCAAGCGGCATTATGCGAAGTTTCTATATAAAAAAGAGAACACCTCAAAAAAGGGCGTTCTCTTGAATATTCATATGTTGCGTCACCTTCATTTTCAAAGACGGTTTTCGTTAACTTATTCCATTGAATTCAACATGTCTACACACACGACGTCCAAATCCATTTCCAAAACAACGGAAACTCCAATTTTATCTTTCAGTACCTTATTTTTGAAGTCGTTGCCGTCCGCCGTGAAAGTCATAAAACGCGCAAAGTGTTGAAAATAAAGGATTTCTACGTATCGATTCGTTGCATTCCTATTACGCACTCCACATGCACCGTATGCGGGAACATATCCACCGGCTGCACCTCGACAGTCCGGTAGCCTCCATCCTCAAGCAGCCGCAGGTCTCGAGCCAACGTCGAGGGGTTGCACGAGACGTACACAATTCGCTGCGGGCGTAGCTCGAGCAGCGTTTGGAGCAGCGACGCCTCGCAGCCTTTGCGGGGCGGGTCGACGACGACGACGTCGGGGACGATGCCGCGCTGCTGCCAGGACGGCAGCACTTCCTCGGCGCGGCCGACGGCGAAGTCGACGTTGACGATGCCGTTGAGCTCGGCGTTGAGGCGCGCGTCTTCGATGGCCTCGGGAATGATCTCGACGCCGTAGACGCGGCGGGCGCGCTGGGCGAGGAACAGTGAGATGGTGCCGATGCCGCAGTAGGCGTCGATGACGGTTTCGCGGCCGGTCAGGGCGGCGTACTCTAAAGCTTTGCCGTACAGCACTTCGGTCTGGACCGGGTTGACTTGGAAGAAGCTGCGCGGCGAGATGGCGAATTTGATGTCTCCAATGTAGTCATAGATGACCTCACGCCCCCACAGGACGATGGTTCGGTCCCCGAAGATGACGTTGGTGCGGGCTTCGTTGATGTTGTGGCAGATGCTGGCGACGCCGGGGATCGCTTCGCGAATGCGGGCGATCCATTCATCCTCGTGAGGCACGTCCGCTCCGTTCGTGATCAATACGACCATGATTTCGCCGGTGCGGAAGCCGATCTTGACGACGACGTGGCGCAGCAGGCCGGTGTGCGTAGCTTCATTATAGGCGGTGATGCCGAGGTCGCGCCCGATCCGCTTGACCGCTTCGACGACGCGGTCGCCTTCGTTGTGCTGGATCAGGCATGCTTCCATGTTGACGATCCGGTGGGAGCCTTGGGCGAAGAAGCCGCCGATGAGGCCGCCCTCTTCTTCACCGATCGGAACTTGAACTTTGTTGCGGTAACGCCAAGGGTCGGACATGCCGAGGGTGGGATGCACGATGACGGCCCGATCAACAGGACTTTCGGCCCGCTCTCCCCCATCAGCCCCCGCGACACGCAGCTTCCCGATCCGCTCCAAATTGTCCTCGACAATCTGACGCTTAACCTTCAGCTGGGCGGCGTAGTCCAGATGCTGCAGCTGGCAGCCGCCGCATTCGTCGTAGATGCCGCATGGCGGCGCTACCCGCTCCGAGCTAGCCTCAAGCACCTGCAGCAGCTTGGCGTAGCCGTACTGCTTCTTGAGGTGCTCGACGCGCACCAGTGCCCTTTCGCCCGGGAGAGCGCCGGGAACGAACAGGGTGAAGCCGTTGACACGGCCGACACCTTCGCCGCTGTGGCCGATACCGATGATGTCGGCTTCGTAGTCGCGGCCGAGGGCTACGGGCAGCGCGGCAGCAGCGGCAGCTGCTCCGTTCTCGCCCACAGAGTCATGTCCCGCACCGCCGCGGCGGCCTGGACGTTCTTGAACGACGAGCGGATTACGGCGCTTCTTGCTTTCAGCCGGTTTGGTTCCGGTTGGGTTGCCGGGACGGGATTGTGGCTTTGTTTTCCTGGTCATAGGTATGATCATGCTCCGTACGTTAGGGTAAGTTCTGCTCCCCATGCTACCGAAACGGGGGGCGAAAGTCAATGAAGGTAAGGTCGCAAAGAACGGCAACGCTCGTTCGTAAAGCACCATGTTCCCCAACATGCAAAAATGCCCGCCCCCCTCGCCTTCCGGCCGGTTGCGGACATGCCTCCATGCTATTCGAGTTTGAACGGAATGTTGATCAGCGCCGGACGTTTCTTGTACGTGGACTGCCCCGATTCGTCGACGATAATATCGAGATGGGACTGCAGGTTGGTGAACACGGTCGGCAGGGTGCCGCCAAACTCTCCGTCAAAATTCAGCTGCACATAATCGGGAGAGCTGACTTCGACGTTCCGGGCTTTAAAATGAATCAGGTTCGGATCCGCCAGATGCTCGCCGCGGAGCGCCAGCGTCACAAGCCGGATAAACTCCGGAAGGTTGCAGCGCTTCAGTACGAGGACGTCGAACATTCCGTCGTTCAGGGAAGCGTCGGGCGCCAGCCTTTCGAAGCCGCCGACGGAGTTGCTGTTCGCAATCAGGAACATCATGACCTCTTCATGGATCTCCCGGTCGTCGGCCTTCATGAGCAGCTCGATCGGGCGGAGGCGGGGCAGCTTTTCGAGACCTTTCATATAATAGGCCAGCTGGCCGAGCATCGTCTTGAGCTTCGAAGGCACCTCGTACGTCAGCTCCGTCATGGAGCCGCCGGCCGCGATGTTGATGAAATACCGATTGTTCACTTTGCCGAGGTCGATGTCGCGGGTAAAGCCCCGCGTGATGATGTCGCAAGCTTCCTCAATATTGCGGGGAATGGCCAGCGCCCTGGCAAAATCGTTCGTCGTCCCTAACGGCAATATGCCCAGCGCCGGCCGGTTCGACTTCTCCGCGAGGCCGTTGATGACCTCGTACAGCGTACCGTCGCCGCCGGCGGCGATAACGACGTCGAACCCCCGCTCGACGGCCTCCGCTGCGGCTAGTGTCGCGTCGCCTTCGCCGATTGTGGCGTGCGTCGACGTTTCGAGACCGCCCCGTTCAAGTCGATCGAGCACGTCAGGGAGGCGCTTGCGCATTTCTTCCCGACCGGAGGTAGGATTATAGATGAGCCTTGCACGCTTACGCTTAGCCACGTTATCCGATCACCTGTCCTTGTTGTTCGTCGCCGGCTTCCGCCCTCTGGAGCGTCCGTTCGATCTGTACCTCGATCCAACGCGAGATCAGCGGACTTGGCAGCAGCGCTTTGCCGTGGTAGCGGACGTGAGGATGCTCCGCCAAGCGCCCTGGAATGACATTGCGGGTAAAATACCCTTCGCTCAGGAACAGCGGCGCGACGATGACGGAATAGTCAGGCTTCTGCTTACGCCAGTAATTCAGCTTGCGCGCCGTTTGGTCGGGCAGCAGCATCGCTACGTCGGCTTCGGCGAAGCCTCCGAGCGTACGAATGCGCGCGGCAAGCCGCTCCAGCCCGCGCCGCCAGCGCAGATGAAAGCCGCGTTCGATGCTGCCGTGCCCGACGAGCAGGACGACCTCCTGCCGGGGATCGGAGCTCAAGCTGCGGATTTTGCTGTAAATCAGTTCGGCAATAGTCGGATCGTCGTCAATCGGCGCAGCCATATGCACGTTCGCGGTGACGCTGAAACGTTCGAGCTCGGTCGGCAGCTGCGGCTCCTCCGTCACGCCGAGCGCCCAGCTGATTTCGTCGATATGGGTGGAGCCGGAGGAGACGAAGAGCGGCACGACGATGATGTCCGTCACTCCTTGCCGCTCCAGCTCCGCGATGCCGTCCTGAATCAGCCTTCCATCGATGAGCTCGAGGAACGACGAATATACCGGGATACCGCCGGGGACGCGCACATCCGCGACCGCTTCGTCGACGAGCCGCACCCAATCGTCGCTACGGGAGCCGTGGCTGATCACGAGAACGCCATACTGCCTCGCCCGAGAGCCGGCGCTTGGTTGATGCTGCTTCATGTGCGTGTCCCTCCTTTGCTCACTTAGTTGATGAATATGCTATCGAAACCGTCAAGGAAAGTCAAACAACGCAAAAATCCTCCTCTACGCTAAGGCAAAGAAGGATGGCGGAACGGCAGATATGTCCTGACCGAACGATTCGAGCTTAGCGGTCCAGTCGGTCCAGCGTCATGATATAGCCGTCGTTGCCGTAGTTGAGGCAGCGTTTGACCCGCGATATCGTTGCCGTGGAGGCGCCGGTCTCCGCTTCAATTTGATTATATGTGTAGCCTTTGCGCAGCATTCGCGCCACTTCCAGACGCTGCGACAGCGATTGAATCTCGTTCACCGTGCACAGATCATCGAAGAACACATAGCATTCTTCCAAGTCCTTCAGCGTCAGGATCGCCTCGAACAGCTGATCGATCGCTTTGTCGTTCAACTTCTTCAACTGCATTATGCTCAACTCCCTGAGGATCAACCTATAATAAAATGGAACTAGGAGTATGATTTCGACACTTTTGTCGTAAATTCCTTCCTTTAAGTTTGCAAAACGTTAAAATTTTTATGCGTTACTGAGGTAAAAGGTGACAGCGTTGGCGTGTTACGGCGGGAACTGGGCGGAGCAGGGGGATTGTGTCTCATGAAGAGGGCGGAGATATGGAGATATGGAGATATGGAGATATGGAGCTCTGGAGCTCTGGAGCTTTGGAGCTTTGGAGCTTTGGAGCTTTGGGGCTTTGGGCTTTGGGGCTTTGGAGCTGTGGAGATATAGAGCTTTGGAGCTTTGGAGCTTTGGAGCTTTGGAGCTTTGGAGCTTTGGAGCTTTGGAGCCTTGGAGCCTTGGAGCTTTGGAGCCTTGGAGCTTTGGAGCTTTGGAGATACGCAACTGTAGAGCCGCGGAACTTCAGGCCTGCGTTACCGCGTGGCTGTAAAGCTGTGGAGCTGTGGAAGCACAAACCTGCGAAGCCGCGGAACTTCGGGTCTGTTCAGCCACGGGCAGCGGAGCAATGGAACTATAGAGCCGCTATGGTTTGGATCTGTGGAGTCACGGTGCAAGAGAACCACGTCGCCGCAGAGTTGCGGAGCCACGGAACTGCTAAGCCGCAAAACGGTAATACCCTTCACCCCGGAAGACATCCCCCATCTGTACAAGCCCAACCTAATCGGGACCTCATCTAGCCGACTCGTAACCTTATCCGATCGCCCCAAATAAAATAATCTGAACCGCTACTTTCACCCCGACTCCTCCCCGCAGCACCCCCGTTTCGAGCTCATCCTTCTTCCAGCATACCGGGCATCCGTCCATACCAAACATTCGCCTATGACATACAATGCCAGTAAAAAAGGAAATGGGTGAATTCCCCGTGACAAATCAATACAACGAAAGCAGCTATCCAATCGACGCAGGCACGCGCAGCTTACACGAAGGAGGCGGCGCACCGGCGCAGGGAGGATTATTTGGCGGCGGCCCTTCCATATATCCCGGACTGGGCGGCAACCCTTACGGATTTCAGCAGCCGCCAAGTCTCCCCGTCGCTCCGAGCGGCAACGGCGGAGCAGGCGGCGGGCAAGCAGGCGGCGGCTTGCTAGGCAACTTCAACATAGCCCAGCTCAAAACGATGCTCGACCGGATGGGCGGCATTGACGGCGTCCTCTCGACGATGACGAAGGTGCAGAAGGTCGTATCGACGTTCCAGCAGATGGCCCCGATGATGAAGCTGATGCTTGGCGCCTTCGGCGGCAAAGCGTCGACGAAGAACGCCGGCTTCGATATACCGCCGCCGGTGTACCGCAAGCGCCGGAAGAAGCGGCGCGGCGCAGGCCGGCCGGGCTCCGGCAGGCGCGGCAGCGGCCGGACGCGGCGATAACTGCCCGGACGCGGCGAACTGCCAGGCGCCTCAATAGCAACAGCCGCAGGCCGAAACAGCAAACAGCCTCCACCCGCACAGGGGGAGGCTCTTCAATACCCATAATTAAGGAACAAGGACATAGCGCCGGCACAGCTCCATGAGCTGTCCGGTATGGCGGTCCAGCCAGCCGATATGCGAGGCGGCGCTGGCGATTTGCTCCCGCACCATCGCTTCCGTGTCCACTCCGTCCCAATAGCGTCCAAGGAAGTGAATGAATACGTCAAGGCGGCGCAGCAGCACCAAGAGCGGCAGCGCTTCGACCTCTGCAGCCGTAAGCCTCGCGCCGTAGCCGCGCAGCAGCGCCTCCACCCGCGGCCGCGCCGGGACGCGGGCTCCCGCAGACCGCTCGTCCGCACCGCCCGGCTCGTCTGCATCCAGCACGTCGGACAAGCAGACGGCGAGCTCCATCACCCGCAGGTCACGCGTAACGAACTCGAAGTCGAGCACGGCGACGATCTCTCCGTCCGCGTCCGCCAGGACGTTGGAGGCGTTCAAGTCGCCGTGCACGAGCGCATGCGGCAGCCGCCGCAGGCCCGGCAGCGCCTCGCCCGCCTGGCGGAGCCGGTCGCGGATCGCGAGCAGCTCCGCCCCGAGCGGGCGGAACGCCGCCGGCGGCTCCGCGCAGAATGCCGCGACGCTGTGCGGCGGGCAGAGCGGGTGCGTATGCTCGAGCTCATAGTAAGGCCGATACGCCGGCTGCAGCGGCACCCGCACGCGCTGCAGCCGCTCCGACAGGAGCCCGACGGCCCGGCCGAAGCTTTCGAGCTGAGCCTCGCTGACGAGGGCGGGATTCACGCCCTCGGTGTAGCTGAACAGCGCGGCCAGCTTGTCCGCGCTGCCTTCGCCCGCCGGTACGCGCGCGAACGTCGCGCCGTCCGGCAGCCGCTGCGGCACCGGCGTCTGCAGCCGCATCCCTGCCGGGCCGGACACGCCGCCGGTCCGGCTGCCGGACATGCTTTCCGCAAGGCCCATCCCTCCCGAACCGGCCCCATCCTCCGAGCCGCCGCAGCCGGCGCGGCCCGCTCCGCCCGAAACCGCCGGGCCCGCCTCCTCCCGCCGCAGCTCCGCGAGCGCGAGCAGCACGGCGTGCTCGAACGCGAGCTTTGCCTCGTCGCGATGCGTCTCATAGACGCGCAGCACGTAGCGCGTTCGCTCCGGCCCCGCCTCGATGATGCGGGTCGTATTGTTTTTGCCGCCGCCGGCGAGCTCCAGTACGCGAGCCGGCGTGCCGTCCGGCAGCCAGAGCGCCGCCAGCTGTTCGGGGTGATTTTCGCTCATCGTCACTGGTTGGACTCCTTCCGTTTCCCATCATCCCCCTCATTATAGGTATTCCGCCGCCGACCGTCCACACTCCGCCATCTACCGTCTACCGTTTACCGTCCACCGTTACATGGAAAACACATGTTGCGCATCATTTTGGAAAAACATAATAACTCTACGACATCACGGAAACGGGTGAACGTCATGAAGCCGATTCAAGATCCCGAGAAACTTCGGAAAATAGGGGAGTTCTACGACAAGATCGTTGAAACTCATTATGACTATTTTCAATATTGGCTGCACCATACGTGGTTTCATTGGGATTTCTGGATATCCTTTGCGTTGACGGTCTTGCCCTGGGCGCTGTGGATCAAATTCAGAAAGAAAGACAGCACCGACCGGCAGCTGTTCGTCGCTTTTTTCGTCATACTCATCAGCTCGTGGTTAGATTTTATCGGCACTTGCTACGGCTTATGGTATTACACCGGCAAAGTGATTCCAACCATCCCGGTATACATCCCATGGGATTTTTGCCTGTTACCGGTGTTTCTTTTATTTCTGCTCCAATTCAAGCCAAACAGCCCTGCCGTCATTAAAGCTCTTGGATTTGCATGCGTCTGTTCGTTTGCAGGCGAACCGTTCTTCCAATGGCTTGGGTTCTATGTCATGAAGAAGTGGAGCGTATGTTACTCGTTCCCTATTTATTTCGTCATCTTTCTGGCCGCCTATAAGCTAAGCAAACGTTCGAGTTTTTCCGCTATATAGGTTTGACAAACCGCGAAAATAAAGCCCGGCCCCGCAGCGCAGAGCCGGACTTGTGCCAAACTACAGATGAGAGCCACCGCTGGCGTCGATGCATTGCCCGGTAACCCATCGGCTGTCGGAAGAAGCCAAGTACCCCGCAATGTCCGCAATGTCCTCCGGTTCGCCCCACCTGCCGAAAATGGAAAAATCGGCGCCGAACTGTTTCGCGGCCGGATCATTCAGCATCCCCGCATTCATGTCCGTGGCGACGAAGCCGGGAGCGATCGCATTGACCGTAATGCCGCGCGGCCCGAGCTGCTTGGACAACGTATGCGTCAGCGTGTTCACCGCCCCTTTGCTCATACTGTAGGCTAATATATCGGGGATCGCAATTCTCGTCACGGCAGAGGAAATATTGATGATCCGCCCTCCTTCGCGCATCCGGGGCAGCGTATGCCGAATCAAATAAAACGGCGCCTTCACATTGATCGCAAATACCGCATCGAAGTCGGCCTCCGGTGTATTTTCGACAGATCCGTATGCCGCCAAGCCGGCATTATTCACGAGAATGTCAATCGCGCTGCCGCCCATGCGGCTGTCCAGTTCGCGGTCGATTGTATCGAACAGCGATTCGATCGCACCCGGCGCCCCAAAATCCGCTTGCACGGCAAATGCCGATCCGCCGCCGCTTTCAATGCCGCGTACCGTCTCCAGCGCAGCCTGCCGGTTGCTGCCGTAATGTACCGCAACCAAAGCTCCGTCCCCGGCCAACCGCCGCGCGATGGCGCGGCCGATTCCCCGGCTCGCTCCCGTAACCAATGCCGCCTTGCCCTTCAAATTCCCCACAAGCTCATCTCCTCATGATCGTTATGTCCCTTGCAATCCTGTTGTATCACGATGGGACGTTCGGGATGTTGCTCTCTTATTCGCGCCCTCTTATCGGGAGGCCGGCATGCGGCTATACTCATCGTAGAGGTGAATCGAATGGAGATTACGGAGAAAATCTGGCAGGCCATCGTGCAATGCGACCCGGCGTATGATGGCCGGTTTATTTACGCGGTTTTGACGACCGGCATCTGCTGCAGACCGTCGTGCAAATCGAGAGCACCGAAGAAGGAAAATGTACGGCTCTTTCCTGACGCTGACCAAGCATGCAGGGCTGGTTTCCGTCCGTGCAAGCGCTGCCGCCCATGCCGGCAAGACAGCCCAATGGAGGAATGGATCGCTCTCATCGCCGAATATATTGACAACAATTTCGACAAACCGCTGACTCTGGAAACGCTCTCGAATTTCGCTCACAGCAGTCCTTACCATTTGCTGCGCTCGTTCAAACGGCTTCGGGGTATGACACCCGGCGAATATATTCAGCGAACGAGAATTAACAAAGCCAAAGAGCTGCTCACCGCCTCAGACCGCAAAATAGCGGATATCGGCTCTACGGTCGGCTTGCCCAATCCGCCGCATTTCATCACGGTGTTCAAGAAGCTGACCGGCTGCACGCCTGCCGGCTTCCGCAGCAGCTATCGCGGTGAGCCCAGGGCGGCGCAGCGGTCCGCAGATTAGCTCCGACGGACGATGCAACCGAAACAAGCCCGCAGCCGTGACGCACGACCGCGAGCTCTCCCAACATAAATCCGTTAAAATGTTACATGAGACCCAAACGAAGGCGCATTCGGCACGATCAAATAATGCGTGCGGCCCGGCGACAGCGCAATTCTATCCCCTTCCGGCGTCGCCAATCGGAACGGTTCCGCCGCTTCCTTGCGCCGCCATTCGCCGGTGACCGCCCTGCCTTGCCGAAAGACGACTGCGGGGCCGCTCCCGACCAGCTTCACCTCGCGCCGCCCTTCCGCATCGAGCACCTTATGATCCGCCCCGAGCACGACGACATTCGCCGCCGACAGCTGCGACCCGTCGTTAAGATCAAAGTGAGGCAGGCCTTCCACGGAACGGCGATACGCGCCTGCATCCTCATCGTAATCGTACGACACTACATAGGATTTCCACAAAAATGTAACCGCCAAATGCGGTGCATCGGCGCCAGCCGCCTCATCGCTGCCGGTAACGGCCGGAACGGCGAATTCCAGTGCCGGCCGCTGCTGCGTTTCCACTCTTAATTCAAGTTGGTCGATGCCTGTTCTTAACCAGGCCATGTCCGTATATAAGTTATGAGGAAGCTTACGAAAGCTCTCCCTCCAGAAGTAACGCCCCGCATTCGTAATTTCATCCAAGTGATCGACGCGCTGCTCTTGGAGCTGGGCGTACGCATCGGGAGAACCGCCTGCGTGAATCTCGATGGCGTCGAACATACGCCCCAGATCGATATAGTACGGACGAATACTGCGCACCGGTCCAATCATCCCCGGAGCGTCGCGGTCCGTAAATATTGCGACGAGCCGCGTAATTTCCCCTTCCGCCAAGCACTCAAACAGCACGTCCGCCCGGCTTAGGCCCGATTGCGGACGAGCGGACGGATGGTTATTGATCATCACCATGAGCGGCCGGCGCAGCCCGTCTTCCTGCTGCTGCGGCAAGGGCAGCCCGGTAAGCGGGTTGAGGGCGCCGAGCTCCGGCTGATCTGCGGGTTCCGGCTGTACATGGGATTCCAGCTCATCTGCGGGTTTCGGTTGTGCATCGGGTGCCAGCTGATCTGCTGGTTCCACCCGTTTTTTTGGTTCCAGCTGGCCTACTGTTTCCAGCCGTGCTGTTGGCTTCAGCTGAGCAGGAGGCTCCGGCTGCGTTTTTGGTTCCGGCTGTGCAGTTGGCTCCGGCTGTGCAGTTGGCTCCAGCTGCGCTGTGGGCTCCGGCTGTGCAGTTGGCTCCAGCTGCGCTGTGGGCTCCGGTTGCGTTTTTGGTTCCGACTGTGCTGTGGGCTCCGGCTGTGCAGTTGGCTCCGGCTGTGCAGTTGGCTCCGGCTGTGCAGTTGGCTCCAGCTGTGCAGTTGGCTCCAGCTGCGCTTTAGATTCCACCCAACCTGCGTGCTCCGGTATTCCGTTTGTCGGCGCCGCCGAAGCGCAGCCTGCCGAAGTCAATGCCGCCAGCATGAGAACGGAGCCAAGTTTTACCGCTGCAGCTTGCGTACGAGACGGCATCGGATCACATCTCCTTCTACATAGGCATCAGCAAAGATTCCCTCAGTTTTTCCAGCCCGCACCGCAATTAACCATTGTTTTATGAAGATGTTGTGACAAGAAGGGATTTCACGAGATGACGTCGAAACCAAAATATACGAACATGGATTCGAGGTGATCGGTAATGTCCTCCTCCAAAACTATATCCTCCGATATCGAATTGCTGACCGCAGCCCTGCTTCAGCGCAAGGTTGCCGTATGGTGCCGCACCGCCGACGACATCTATGTCCTTCTTGATGAAGGGGGCTTGATTGAAAAATATTCCCCCGACTCCGTACGTATCCGCTATGCGCATCGCGACCGGGCGGAATACTATCTGCGGAGCGAATGCGAGTTTCGCATCGAATAATCGATCGAGGGTAGAGGTGAATCCAAATGCCCCATAACGACGCACGGCTTCCGAAAGCCCCTGCTATCGTCCTCTTCGACGGCGAATGCGTCATGTGCTCCTTCATCGTCCGCTTCGTCTACGCCCGCGACCCGCAAGCCCGGCTGCGCTTCGCTCCGCTTCAATCCGATGCCGGACAAATGCTGCTTCAGCGGCACGGTCTGTCGACTGACCGCTTCGATACGTTTGTGCTCGTCGAGGGAGACCGCTGCTACACGAAATCGACGGCCGCACTCCGTCTGGCTCGCCGTCTTCGCGGCTTATGGCCGCTGTGCTGCGCCTTCGTCGTCGTTCCGCGTCCGCTGCGGGACGCTGTCTACGGCTTCGTGGCAAAGAACCGCTACCGCTGGTTCGGCCGAAGTGATGCGTGCATGATGCCGACGCCGGAGCTGAAGCGCCGCTTCGTCGAGCCGCAAGATCTATTAGGTTAGTTCCGTTCCGCCTTTCCCTGCCTGTCCAACACCGCTTCTTTCGGGCCCGTATATCATAAAGAAATCTCATAGAAATGCGGCGCATTCTTAACGGATTTTTCTCACGAAATTTCGCATAACTTGGACAAAGCATGCATGGACACTTACCGCCGGAAATCACGAATGGGACACTCTACGCTCTAGCCACACTTTAGGCCGCATCCGTCTTCTTGCCGCATGCAAAGCGATCGGTAACCGGCAGCTTCATCGATGATTAAGCGGAATTCCTCCATCTATTTAAGCCATAAACTTCAATTATTATGTTTTTGCGGGAAAAGCTCCATCTAATTTATACAAATCTCCCGTTTTGTCGGGAAAAGTATCAAAGTAAGCGGATTCATTCCAACTAATCGGCGCAATTGCGTCCATTTTCCGGATGTAAGCGTAACAAATCCCGCTAGTTATCCGTCCCCACCATGCTCAACCCTACGTTCTTCCTTGACGTTCATACTGCGTACAAATTCGTTCAATCCTGCCGGCCGCCGCTCCCCAATACCGCCGTAAACGTACTCATCTGCGTATCCATCATACCTGCCTACACTCACGGCTGCTAGTAATCTGCCTTCTGCACTTCCGCCGAACGGAGATTAACAAAGCCTATTACCCTATTACCCTATTACCCTATTACCCCATTACCCCATTCCCCCATTACCCCATTACCCCATCACCCCATCCCCCTATCCCCCTGTCACACCGGCATCCCCATCACCCCTATCCCCCCTATTCCCCCTATTCCCCCTATTCTCCCTATTCCCCGGCTTACCTCATGAACAGCCATAACCAATCATGCGTGTCCGAGCCGCATTGCTGCGCAGGCAGCATTTTTACAAATAAAGGGTTGACAAATCCACACAAAACAATTATCTTAAATTTAAAATATTTAAATTTAAATAAATAGTCCAGATGTGATAATCCGAAAAAGTAATCTAAGCAAAGCAATCCCTCTCGATAGCAACCATTTTGAAGGAGAAGACCATTCATGTCTAACATGCAAACAGCGGGCATTCATCATATCACAGCTTTCGTTCGGAATGCGCAGGAGACGGTTGATTTTTATGCGGGAATACTGGGGCTTCGCCTGGTTAAGAAAACGGTCAACTTCGACGCGCCGGAAGTGTACCATCTGTACTTCGGCAACGAATCCGGCGCACCGGGTACGGTCATCACGTTCTTTCCATGGCCGATTTCCAGACAAGGCCGCATCGGCGGCGGGCAGGTCGGGATCACGACCTATGCCGTTCCCGTCGGCAGCTTGGCCTTCTGGTCGTCCCGTCTGACGCAGTATGGCACCCGATTTGAGCGGACGGAGCGTTTTGGCGAGACGTATCTCGGATTCAAAGACCCCGACGGGCTGCTGATCGAGCTCGTGGAGCGGGCTCAAGGCGCACCGAGCCAGTGGACGTTCGGCGGCGTGCCGGCCGACAAAGCGATCAAAGGCTTTGGCGGCGCTGTTCTGTACAGTACGGCCCCGGACGCAACGTCGCAGCTGCTTCAGCGGGTGATGGGGCTGACGAGAGTCGGCCAGGAAGGCGCTTATGAACGGTTCCAATCGTACGGAGATATCGGGAATATCATTGACCTCAATGTGACAGCGATGGAGCAAGGCGCGGGCGGTGCCGGAACCGTTCATCATATTGCATGGCGGGCCAAGGACGATGCCGAGCATGCGCTCTGGAGAAGCCAAGTTGAGGAGTGCGGCTACCATCCGACAGCGATTCTGGACCGGCAGTACTTCCACGCGATCTACTTCCGCGAAGAAGGCGGCATCCTGTTCGAAATCGCAACGGATCCCCCGGGCTTTGCCCGAGATGAAGCGCCCGATGCGTTGGGCGAAAGCATCATGCTGCCTTCGTGGTTCGAAGCGAACCGCGCCGAGATCGAGCGCAGGCTGCCGCCTATTCGAGCGAGGGAGATCGAGCCAAACCGCTGAGTAAGGCGTGACGGCTCATGACACCGCATATCCGGTGTGCTAAGATTTTCACAGATCATGGAAAATGGTTAGGAGAGATTCGATGAAGAGCCTGGCTTCGGGAGCGCCCCTCTTTCGCACGCGAGGAAACGCCGACTCGGGAAAAGTATCGTTTATTGAGCTGTTTTTCGACTTGGTGTTTGTGTTTGCGGTAACCCAGATTTCCCACTCGTTCTTAAAGCATTTCACGCTTGAGGGTGCCGTACAGCTCGGGCTCATGACGATGGCTGTATGGTGGGTTTGGATTTTTACAGCTTGGGTCATCAACTGGCTGAATCCCGAGACCCCGCAAGTCCGGCTTATGCTGATCGCCTTGATGCTGCTCGGATTGGTGATGTCGACATCGATCCCTAAAGCTTTCGAGTCGTCGGGGATGTATTTCGCTATCGCCTATTCCTTGTTTCATGTAGGCCGAACCGTTTTTACCGTATGGGTGTTTCGTAATGGGGCGCCGGAGCTTCGCGTTAATTTTATCCGCATCCTATGCTGGCTGGCCTTGTCGGGCTTGTTCTGGGTCGCCGGCGGTTTCGTGAACGACTCGGCTAGACTTGCGCTCTGGGGCGTTGCTCTCCTGATTGAATATGTCGCTCCTTCGGTCGGCTTCTGGCTTCCGAAGCTCGGCAGAACGCCGACGACCGTATGGGATGTGGAAAGCTCCCATATGGCCGAACGCTGCGGCTTGTTTATCATTATCGCTCTCGGCGAGTCCATCTTGGTGACAGGTGCGACATTTGCCGAGATCGCTTGGAATCCCGTTACGATCGCTGCTTTTGCTTCCGCCTTTGCCGGGACGGTGGCGATGTGGTGGATTTACTTCGATGCTACCTCCAAGACCGGGCATTATTATTTGTCCCAGTCGTCGGACCCCGGCAAAATCGCCCGCTCGGCCTATACCTATACCCATCTTCTGCTCGTGGCCGGCATTATCGTGTCCGCCGTTGCGGATGAGCTCGTATTGGCTCACCCATTGGGCCCTGCCGGTGCCAAGACGGCGCTCGTGCTTCTTGGCGGGCCGGCGCTCTTTCTGCTCGGGAATCTGTTCTTCCTGCGCATCGTAGGCGGCATGTTCCCGATTCCGTATTTGGCCGGTCTTGCCGCGCTAGTTGTGCTGGCGGGCTTCGCCGGCATGCTGCCAGCCCTGCTGCTGTCGATCCTCACGACGCTCCTGCTCGCTGCCGTCTCCATATGGGGGCATGTATTCTGTAATCAAGTGTCCCGTAAACGCTCGGCACTGTCCCCATCTACGAATATCTAATGTTAGGATGCGACTCGCTATGAATGTATCTTACCGACTGACGCAGGGAAGGCTGCTGACCGTCTTCCTGTTCATCTTATTGACCGGTGCCGGTGTCGCCGCTCTGCTAAACGATTATGAGGCTAGCCGTGCGCAAGACTACGGCTATTACCGCTATGACAGGCTGCGCGCCTCGAACGGCGTCGACCTTCATGTGCTGCGGACGACGCCGGAGCATGTTCGCCTGCAGGCGATCGAGAGCAACGTCACGGCGACGCCGTACACCGGCATCAACGGGGGCTTCTTCTGGGAGGGCGCGCTGCTCAGCATCGCCGTCGTGAACGACGCGCCGCTTAAGGGTGCTCCGGGCGACTATGGGTCCGGCTGGTACAATACGGGCGTCGACAGCAACTTGAAGCGCGGCACTCTAGTGTGGGACGCCGCCGCGCAGCGGTACAGCGTTCAGCTCGTCTCCCATGCCGGCGAGCTGAACGTCACGGACAAGCTCCGCTATTGGGCGCAGGGCGGCGTCAGTATGCATTTGGCCGACGAACGCAGCGCCGAGCTGGCCCTCACCCAAGAGCAAATGCCGTCTTACGACCAGCCGCATATGCGCTCTGCGCTCGTCTACGACCAAGCGCAGCGGCTGTACATGATCGTCACGCCGACGAGATGCACGATTGCCGAGCTTCGGTCGGCCATTATCGAGACGCTTGGCCCCAGCGGTCTTGTCGACGGCGTCTATCTCGACGGCGACGGCTCCTCGCAGCTGCAGTCCGGCCGCATCCGGCTGACCGGCGACCGCCGCGAAGTGTATCAGATGCTGGCCATTGTGCCGTGAACGGATGTGGAAACGTTTTACTATAACTTTACATTCTCTTAATTCTTCAATAATAGTACTCTCTTATACTTATTTCCAAATAAGAGAGGAGAGTGACAGATTTGAACGTACGCAAAATCACCCTTACCGCCGCAGGCGCTTCGCTGATCAGCGCCATGCTGGCCGGCTCCGCCTTGGCCGCACCGCTGAACGCGGTCAGCCATGCCGGCTGGATGCAGAAGAAGCAGCTGATCGAAGGTGTAGAGAACGGCAACCTGGCTCTGCAGCAGCAGGTGACGCTTGCCGAAGTCGTAACCGTGCTGGCACGGGCGAAAGGCGAGAAGAGCCTCAAGGCCGACCCGGCTATCCGCCACTGGGCATCCGCTCAGCTGTCGTGGGCGAAAGGCTTTGGCGCCATCACAGCGGAGGAGACCGCCGCACCGAACCAGAACCCGAAGGCCGCCCGCATTGCGGAGATCGCCGGTAAGGTCGGATATACGCTCGCTCTGTCTGCGGACGCTCCGGTTACTCGCGAGGCGTTCTTTAACGCATTGGGCGACGCTGCAACCTTACATATTACGATCGGACATACGAACGACGTTCACGGTCATATCGAAGAGAACAAAAGCGGCAAGGAATTCGGCTATGCCAAGATGGCTACCTTGATCAAGGAATGGAAAGCCGAGAACAAGAACTTCCTGCTGCTGGACGCGGGCGATACGTTCCAGGGCACCGTATTCGTGAACCAGTTCAAGGGCGAGTCGATCGTGCCGATCCTTAACTATTTGAGCTATAACACGATGGCGGCCGGCAACCACGAGTTCGACTTCGGCTACGAGCAGCTGCTGAAGCTGCGCGACATGCTGAAGTATCCGGTCATTAACGCGAATGCGTTCAAGGAGGACGGCACGAACCTGCTCCCTCCGGTGTACGAAGCGGAAATCGGCGGCAAGAAGTTCGCGTTCCTCGGCTTCGTGACGGAAGAGACTGCGATTTTGACGCACCCGGACAACGTCAAGGGCATCACGTTCAAGGATCCGGTCGAAGTGGCCAAGACGATGGTGCCTGAGCTGAAGAAGACGCATGACCACGTCATCGTCGTTTCCCACGTCGGCATCGAAACCGACCGCGAAATCGCCAAGAACGTGCCGGGCATCGACCTGATCGTCGGCGGCCATTCCCACACGCCGGTGAAGACGCCGGAGCTCGTCAACGGTACCTACATCGTGCAGGACTGGGAATACGGCAAGTCGCTCGGCCGCGCGGATCTGTATTACCTCGGTAACGAGCTGGTCAACTTCTCCGGCGGTCTGCTGGAGTATGACGATAACGTGAAGGAAGATCCGGAAGTTGCCGCTATGGTGAAGCAGATTTCGGCGGAAATCGACAAGGCTCTGAACGTAGTGATCGCGAAGGCTGAAGTCAACCTCGACGGCGACCGTACGATCGTCCGCAAGCAAGAATCGAACCTCGGCAACTACATCACCGACACGATGCTCGCCCGTACGAAGGCGATTGCCGGCTATGAAGCCGATGTTGCGCTGACGAACGGCGGCGGCATCCGCACGCAGGTTCCGGCAGGCGACATTACGAAGAAAATGCTGTACGACGTGCTTCCGTTCCCGAACACCGTCGTCGTGATGGATGCGACGGGCAGCGAGCTGAAGGCGGCTCTCGAGAACGGCGTCAGCCAAGTCGAGAGCGGCGGCGGCCGGTTCCCGCAAATTGCCGGCATGTCGTTCGTCTATGACGCTACGAAGCCTGCTGGCGAGCGCGTGAAAGAAGTGAAGGTTGGCGGCAAGCCGCTCGACCTGGAGAAGACGTACCGACTGGCAACGAACGACTTTATCGCAGCGGGCGGCGACGGCTACTCGATGTTCACCGGCAAGAAGTTCTACAATACCGGCATTACGCTGTACGAAATGATGGAAGAAGCGATGATCAACCAGAAGACGATCAACGTGAAAACCGAAGGCCGGATCGTAGAGTCGCACTAATTTCTATCGTTACTTTCGCGAAATCCCCCTGTCCCTCCGGACGGGGGGTTTTTGTTGGTTGCTTGTCTGTTATCGAATGCGGGAGCTCGCATCAACCTGTCACGATTTGTTCGGGCTGCCGCCGAAGCAAGCAGGAATGCCGTTCGCTTTAGCGAATAGAGCACATAGTGATTATGACGCCAAAGTTCGACAACACCGGCATCCGGGAGGAAGCTCTTCCATGATACGACTCATCGTTTATTTGCTTCGGCAATACGGCAAGCACCGACTGCACAGTGCCGGAATCCTGCTCTGCATGGCGCTCGGACTTGGATTTACGTCGGCGTTCTCGCTGAGCTTCAAATACTATTCCGACCGATTCCTGTCGCAAGCAAGCTACGAGCGGCTTCTTCCTTTGCTATTCGCGCTGCTCGGCGGGTTTGTCGTGTATTTCTTCTCCCAGCTGCTCAAGGAGTATTGGCTAGCCAGGCTGGCCGCTGCCGTCGCGAACGGCGTGCGCCATACGCTGTTCGAGCAGCTGCAGCGGCTGCCCGTATCGTATTACGGCAAGGTCGGCCGCGGCAGTCTGACCGCACGCTTTACGTCCGACCTGTCGGCGATCCAGACCTCATTCTTGGCGCTGGCTCCCGCGGCTTATGCGCTGATCGCGACCGCCTTGTACGTCATGCTGACGATGACGCTGCATTGGAGTCTAGGCGTGCTGTCGCTAGTCGGAATCTCGCTGTCTCTAATCGTGCCGTTCTTCCTGAACCGCTCGGCCGAGCGCCAGTTCGACGAATTGAAGAAGCGGCAAGTTGTCGTCAACGATTATATTCAGGAGCATTTTGTCGTGTACAAAACGATTCGCGCCTACAATCTCCGCCAGTGGGAGCTCAGCCGCCTGCAGCAGGCCGGGGAAGGTCTGCTGCCGCTGGCCTCTAGGGCGCAGTTCACGGCCAAGATGGTCCCGGTCTCGGTAACATCGGCGATGCTGCTTTTCAATATTATGACAATTTTGGCCGGGGCTTATTTCGTTATGGAGGGCGAACTATCCATCGGGGTTCTGCTGGCGTTCCAGAGCTTGTTCATGGCGCTGAGCCAGCAGGTCAAGGAGCTGACGCAGCAGGCGCCCCAGCTGGCTGCGGCGTCGGCCAGCCTGATGCGAATCGAGCGGCTGCTAAGCGAGCAGCCCGGTCCTGATGCCGCCGTGCCGGAGGCTGCCGCTGCGCTGGAACATGTCGATACAGACATCGCCCTGCAGGGCGTTACCTTCGGGTATTCGTCGCAGACGCCGGTCATTGAAGGGCTGCAGCTGCGGGTTCCGATATCCAGCTATGTAGCGATCATCGGCATGAACGGCTCGGGGAAGAGCACGGTCGTCAGCCTGCTGATGCGATTCTATGAGCCCCACGAGGGCTCGGTGGAGTTCGACGGGCTGGATGTGCGGCGGCTGTCCGCAGAGTCGCTGCGGGAACGGCTCGGATACGTGTCGCAGGATACCGAGCTGATGCGGCTGTCGATTCTGGAAAATATTCGGCTCGGCAAGCCCGGCGCTACGGATGAGGAGGTCATCGCCGCCGCGGAGGCGGCGGGCATTCACCGCTGGATCTCCGGGCTCCCGCAAGGGTACGACACGAACTGCGGGGACAACGGGCATATGCTGTCGGGCGGGCAGAAGCAGCGGATCGCCATCGCCCGGGCGCTCGTGCGCGACCCCGACATTTTGCTGCTCGACGAAGCGACGTCGGCGCTTGATCCCGAGAACGAGGCGTTCATCCATCGTACGATGCGCAGCCTGGCGGGCTCGAAGACGGTCATCAATGTGACGCACCGGCTGTCGGCGGTGACGGACGCGGATTTGATTGTGCTCATGGACGCCGGAAAGCTGGTTCAGGTCGGCACTCATGCGGAGCTGATGGCCAATTGTGCGCTCTACCGGCATCTATGGAACAAGCAGAGCGGCTTCGACGTGAGCGGCGACGGCAGAACGGCTCGCATCGATGTCGAGCGGCTGGAGCGCATTCCGCTGTTCGCAGGGCTGGAGGACGAGTTCCTGGAATTTGTTAGCCAATGCTTGACTACGGAATTCGTGCAGGCGGGCGAAACGGTCGTGGAGCGCGGCGGCGAAGGTGACAAGCTGTACATCGTTGCGCGCGGAACAATCGAGGTGCTGAAGCCGCTGCCGGATGACGGCGACGCGGAGGGGCGGGTGGCGGTGCTGGAGGACGGGGATCATTTTGGCGAAATATCGCTTATGCTCTCTATGCCGCGCACAGCGACGATCCGTACCGTGACGCCGTGTACGTTCTTGACGATTCACCGCACGCTGTTCCAGACGATCCTGGACCGGGCGTCGCCGGAGCTGCGCTGGCGGCTGGAGCAGTCGTGCCGGGAACGGCTGACGTATTGATATGGCTGGAGGCGGTGGCGTTTGATATACTGCAGGACGCGGTTGAAAGCTTGAGTCCGCAGCTCGGAATCAGACCCGCATTGACAGCGATTTTCCGATTTTCCCGAACGGGTGGTCCAAAGACGGTACAAAATGGGCGGTCTTTTCACGCCGAGGTCCCCCGCCGCCCGGTTCCCCGGCAGCCCGAAACGATTAACCGAAGGACGAAGTTGAACATCATACAGAAAGCATTGGCCAGTGTTATGGCGGGGCGCTCGCAAGAAAGGAGCCACTCCACAGAATTTTGCACACGAAGGTGGCCCTAATGGGCATAAAGTTCAGATTGATGCAGTGGCATATCGAGGATACGCAGCATCATACAGCAAATCAAAAAAGACAGCGAATTCCGCTGTCTTTTTTGATCAACAGCCCCAAATGGTTATCCGACAAGAGCCTTACAAAAAGAACACTGCCGGTATCCCCTACTGTATCAGCTTCAGCAGCCTGTCGTCGTTAGCCGCCGGCTGGCCGCGTCCGTCCGTGTTGTTCGTAATGACGTAGACGACGCCTTTATGAATCGCGACGTCCCGCAGCCGGCCTTCACCCTCAAGCACCGTATCGATTTGCTTGGACGGCGTGTTGTACCGGATCAGCTTCGTTCCGCGCAGCGTGGCGATCCAAATGTTGTCCTGCGCGTCGATCGCCATGCCCGAAGGGGCGATGGCCGTATTACCCGTATGATAAAGAGGCTTGATCATGCCGGTCTTCTGCGCGTCGCCGATAATGTCCGGCCAGCCGTAGTTGTTTCCGGCTTCGATCCGGTTCAGCTCGTCGTGTCCCCCGGGGTTGCCGGACGGGCCGTGCTCGGTGCTGTACATGACCCCGTTCTTGTCCCACGCAATGCCCTGCGAATTCCGATGGCCGTACGAGTACACGTAGGAGCCGGGGAACGGGTTGTCGGCCGGAACGCCTCCGTCCAGAGTCATGCGCAGGATTTTGCCGGCAAGGGAGCCCCGGTCCTGGGCCAGCCGGTCCTGACCGGCGTCACCGGTCGTAACGTACAAATGGCGGTCCGGCCCGATCGCCAGTCTGCCGCCGTCGTGAATCGTTCCGCCCGGGATGCCCTCCAGCAGCGCCTTCACTTCCTGCCAGCCTGCCGGCGTCTCCCGCAGCAGCACGACCCGGTTCTGCACCTTGCCCGCTTCTTTGTAGGTATGATAAGCGTAAGCGGTCTTCGACACGGCAAAATCCGGCGCCGCCACGAGCCCGAGGAATCCTCCCTCCCCGAATACCTCCAGCGGCTTGTTCAGCCTGATCGTCTGACGAACCTTCTCCCCGCCGCTTATTCTGACGATCGTCCCTTCACGCTCCGAAATATATACCGTGTCGCCGGAAAACGTAATGGCCCATGGCGCATGCAGCTGATCCGCAGCGACGCTGACGATCGGCTTCGCCGCAGCCGGCGGGGAGGACGCGGCCGTTCCGCCGGAAGCGGAATTGGAGCAGGCGCCGGCCAGCAGCGCAGCTCCGGCGATGAGCGCAGGCAGGGCGATGGATCGGATGTTCATAAGACCGGGCTCCTCCTTAAAGTTGGATTTGTTCCTTACGCACAACAATGCTGCGATCCTGCTTCAGCCCGGCTGCGATATCCCGGGGAACGCGGTGAAACGATCCGAAGCGGTCCAGGGTGCGCTGTGCCGACGCAATGAGCTCGGCGTCGGCGCAAACGACCGTCTCGACGCGAATGTCCGTCCCGCTCACCTCGATATCCCGCCAGCCGGGCAGACAGACGGCCGATGCGGTCTGTATGCAGGTCCATGCCCCGCTGCGGACAATCGAATGCATATGATTATGTCCGTTGAACCAGAAGCGAGGCCCGTCCGCCTGCCGCCCGATAACGTCCAGCAACGCATCCGCCTCCTCTACCCGCATAAGGGGAATGTCGGACATCGTTGTCGTCAGCGGCAGCGGATGGTGGGCAAAGACGAGCACCGGCTTGCCTTGCGCGGCCAACAGCTGCTTGCGGAGCGCCTCCAGCTGAACCTCATCGAGCCGGCCTCCCCAGTCCGCAGGCATTCTCGTCTGGGCCGTGTTCAAGAAGACAAGAGCCGCCTCTTCCCGCTCCAGCACGCCGAAGCCGCCGCGAACCGGATCGGTCCCGCCGCTCCACCTCTCCGTCTCCCAGGCATCGCCCTGCAGCAAATCGTGATTGCCGGGAATATGAATGAAGAAGCGCCCGCCCTTCAGCTCCTCAATATGGCCGAACACGTTACGATGCTCCCGCTCCAAGCCGTCCTGCGTCAAGTCTCCGAGCGACACATACAAATCAGCCTCCGGGCCGTCCTGGAAAAAACGCTGCAAAAACGCTCTGTAAAACGGCTACTCCGCCGTCTCCTCCCCGCCGTGCAGCGAGTAGTGCAAATCGGTCATAATCCGAATGCGCATGGTTTGCTCTCCTTCCTCTCCCCCATCGAACTGTCTGGCTGTCTTTATCATAACGAAGCGGGCGGACGTTTGTCATTCCGTATTTTGGCAGCGCTGAGGAACTGAGGTTAACGCAAGGCGGAGAGATCTGGTAAAATGGGTCTGGGAGGGATATCCAATATGCCAACAATTACAGTTGAAGGAAAAGGTTCCTTCGAAGCAGCGGAAGGCACCAAGCTTGTGCTCGCTCTCGAGGATCACGGCGTGGACATTTTGCACCGCTGCGGCGGCAACGCCCGCTGCACCACATGCCGCGTCGAAGTGCTGGAGGGCGACGCCGGTCCGATCGGCGAAGCGGAAGCCGGGGTCATCGCAGCGAAAGGCATTACCGATTCGAATGTCCGTATTTCGTGCCAGATTCGTGTGGCAGGCGACCTCACCGTAAGACCGCTGAACACGGTGTCCGCCTCCGGCCTGGATGCCGGGCCGCGCCCTCAGGAGTAAGCAACAAATTCCCCCAAAAGTGACGTGAACCTCTGAAGCTTAATCCGATTACTTTTGGGGGAGCTCCCTAGAAAACAGCAAAACGCAGGCACCTCGAAAGAATCGGGGTGCCTGCGTTTTGTTAATGCGCGCCGTAGGGAGCCGTGAACTCGATGCCGCAAGGGCCGCCGTCTTGATTTTCCGGCAGATCGACCGGCTCCCCGTTCGCCCGGTAAAGCGGCCGGTAGTATTTGCCGATCATGCTTGCGGAAGCGTTCGCGTAATGGCAAATGAACGCCCGGCGGAACCGGTCCTTCGACTTGTTCCGGTACGAGCCGTGAATCATGTTGCCGTTGAAGAACAAGATGTCCCCCGCTTCCATAATCGCCGGTACCGGCGCGCGGTCCTTCGGCGGCTTCACCAGATGGGTCGTGAACGACTGGCTGGGGTCGGCCTCTTCCGGACAGACGATGTCGAACTGCTGCGTCTTCGGCACGATCAGCATCCCCCCGTTCTCTTCATCCGCGGGGTCGATAGCCGCCCACGCGGCGATGCAGTTGCCCGGCTCCACCTTCAGGTAGAAGTTGTCCTGATGCAGCGCCTGTCCGCGCGAGCCCGGCGGCTTGTAGTAGAACATGCTTTGCGCCGCCAGCGCCTCCTCCTGGTACAAATCCTCCATGACCGCCATAACTTTCGGGTGCAGCATATACTTCATCGCGACGTCATTGAAGCGGTGCGGGTGAACGATCCGCGGATACCGCTTCAGCGGGTCCGTATTGTCCGCACTCAGATCCGGCTCAAAATAGCCGGGCACCGTCGTATGGCTGATCTGCTCGAACGTGTCCTTGATCTCATTGACCTCCTCCGCCGTTAGCAGCCCTCTTACAATCAGGTAGCCCTCGGTGTCGAATTGATCCTTCTGCTCCGGCGTCAGTGCGTTCAGCTTTCCTGTCATTGCGTTCATCCCCTTCTGGTAAATGTCGTTTTCATGGTTCTATCGTAATCGGAATCGGGGTGCGGCAGAAGAGAGATTATTGCTCAAAAGTGGTTGGATTCTGCTATGATGAAGGTTAGGAGGAGATGGCATGGTCATCGCGGATCAGTTTCGGGAAAACGACAGCTACGACATGTTCAGGCCCGACGGGCTCGCCGATTGGGAATGGTTAATCTGCTTCACGCTGGATGGGGACGGGGAGTTCTGGACGCCTTCCGCCGGGTGGGTGCGGTGCAAGGGCGGGGATATGATTTTGCTGCGGTCCGGGTCGCGGCATCGATACCGTACGGTTAAGGGCGGGACGTGGCGGTTCGTGTGGGCGCATTATAACAGGGTGCCGCAGGGGTCGTATTTTGCCGATACGGAGCTGCTCGTTTGTCCGATGGAAACCGGGCATCGGCGCAAGCGGGTATACCGGGCGTTCCGCAACATTCTCCAGCATTCCCGCGAACGGACGCTGCTGTGGGCGGAGCTGTGCGAGGTGCGGATCGGCGAGCTGCTGCTGATGCTGGCCGAGCAGCGCAACCGCAGCCTCGACCCGCGAGTGGAGCAGGTTCGGCATCTGCTCACCCTGCGCATGAAGGAGCCGGTGCGGATCGAGGAGCTGGCTGCAGCCGTCGGACTGTCCGCATCGCGGCTCTCGCATCTGTTCAAGGAGCAGACCGGCATGTCCGTGCTGCAGGCGCTCACCGAGATGCGGCTGCGCCAAGCGGCGCTGCTGCTCGAACACTCCGGCCGGTCGGCGACGGAGGTGGCTTACGATGTCGGGTTCGGGGATTATCGGCATTTTGCGTCCTTGTTCAGGCGGAGGTACGGCGTCAGCCCGCGCGGGTACGTACAAAGCAGGCCGGGGCTTGGCCGCTGACGGGATGCCGGTTACCTTGCCTTGCCGCTTCTGAGCGACACGATATGGGTCCATAATCCGCCGGCCGCGTCGATCCACGCAAGCACCAGGAAGCTGCCCGGAAGCTGGCCGAGGCTTACGAGAACGGCAAGCATGACGGCAGCACCTATGCGAGTGACAATGGTCAGGCGGCACAATCCCGCGCTCCCATTCACAGCAATCCCGCAATACAGCGTTCCGGTCACCGCAGCGAGCAATCCGCTCAGCCGAAGCCAGCCGTTGTCTTCCGGGTCTACGCCGAGCAGCGCGTCAAGCCAGCCGGGAACGAGCAGCAGGGCGATGCCGAGCAGGATCAAATACAAGCCGAACACATATACCGTGCGAGCTATAGCGCTCATCCCTATCACCTCGAGGTTAGTGTACGGCCCGTACGCACCAAGTATGTCTGCCAAGGCACTAAAAGCCGCCGCTCTCCTCGGTAGGAGTGCGGCGGCCGGCGATTTAGCTGATTAGCGGCGAATCGGCACGTAAATATCCGTTTCCGATCCGGCATCCTCAAGCCCCGTATAACGCTCGTCGTATCGTTCCATATCGTAACCTGCGGCCGGAGTCAGACCGGCTGCTTGCAGTCCGGCCGAATAGATGTAAGCGAAAGCGTCCCCGAACCCGGAGACCGGTCCCCGGTAGGTGAACACCGCATAGTCGCTGTGCTCCGGCTTGCGAACGGCAATACCCTCGGGCTGGGACGAGCCGTCCGTAACAACAGCTGCGACGTACGTATACACGGTTCCCGGGGTAAACGGCTCCGCCGGATACTCCTTTAACCCGTACGTTACAGCCGGCTGAACGCGTCCGCGGATCTCGCTCATGCGGCTGTGAAGCTCACTCCACGCTCCTGCGATCCGGCTGTGCGCCGGCTCGTCCTGCATGGAAGTCGCGCAGGCGATGCCTGCAAGCTCCAGCGCAATGCCGGTCACGATTCGCGGCCGGGCGGCAATCCAGCCTGCTCCTGCGGGAATATACTCCTCCGTCCCGAGAAATCGCTTCAACCGCTCCAGCTGCAGCAGGTGATGGCGGTAATGCATCTCCACCAGCCGTAACCACTCCATCGCGTTCAAAGCGCCTAGTCTCGGATGCGGAGCCGTATGCGTCAGAGGAATATCGGCGACAATCTCCTCCAGCTCTTTCATCCGCTGCAGCACGTGCCGCAGGCCGGACTCCAGCTCCTCTTTGCTCTCCGGCTGTCGCGGCGTATATTGCGGTGAAGGCGGTACACGGATCGGCTCTGGCGGAAAACTTCCCATCCGAAACATTTTCTCGGCGATTTCCGTCCTCTGCCCCTGCTCGCTGCCGCTTCCTCCCGCCCGGCAAGCGTCGACGCTGGCTAACTGCATGCGCAGCGCCGAGTTGATGAGATGCATTAGCATTTGCCCAAGCGACCATTCATCTTCACCCGGCTTGCGCGTCAGCTGCTCCGGACTATACGCCTCCAGCTCGCGTACATATTGATTTGTCAGTTGTTCCATGCTGTTTACGATCATTTTCGTATCGACCACGATAAACACAGCTCCTTGATTCAAATTTGTTGATTTGAACCAAGTGTAGCAAACCGCTCCTGACAGCATTATGTCAGTAGCTTCAGAGGCTTATATGAAAATTTTGCGGCTTGGCTTGCTCCCGAGCGTTCAGACGCCAGCCGAGTAAGCTTCCAGCCCGCGCTGCAGCTCCTGCTTCACCCGATCCCGCAGCTCGGCCGGTTCCAGCACGACAGCCCCGGCGCCCCAACCGAGCACCCAGCCCAGCGCTTCGCCCCACTGCCGAACCCGCAGCGTCAGCAGCAGTCCGTCCTCCGTTATCTCGGCCGACTCCGTGGAATAAAAGTTATTTTCGAGCACCAAGTCCGCCAGCTCCGGCGCGATCCGCACGCGAACCGTAACCGGGCGCTCATCCCGCGGGCGATACGCCTGCAGGTCGAACGTCTCCGGCCGCGCAAACCTCTCCTCCAGCACCTCCAATTCACTCATCCTGCTAACGCGAAAATGCCGCATCTCCCGCCGCAAGCAGCAGAAGGCCACCATCATCCATACGCCCTCGTTCAGCACTAGACCGTACGGCTCGGCCTCCCGGACCGTCTCCCGTTCGTCCGTCCGGTCCGGCATGGCCTTCTTGACATAGCGAAACCGGATCCGCCGCTCCTCGAGAACGGCACGGCGCAGCGAAGCGAGCGCCTCCTCCGAGACGCCTCCTCCTCCCGCCTTGGCTGCAAGCAGCTTCATTCCCGCCCGCACCCGCTCGACGTCGCGGCGTACCGGCTGCGGCAGGATCGATTCGATTTTACCGCGGGCTCCTGACGCCTTATCCCGGTAATGCGCGTCAAATTGCCGCCCGATATAGTCGAGGCCAAGCAGCATGGCCGTCGCCTCCTCGGTCGTGAACGAGACCGGCGGCAGGAAGTACCCATCCATCAGCGAGTAGCCGTGGCCGGGGGCGCCGACGACCGGCACGCCCGCCTCGCAGAGCGCCTGCACATCGCGGTAGATCGTCCTCACGCTCGTCTCGAACAGAGCAGCCAAATCCTCAGCCCGTCTCGTGCCGTGACGCTGCAGCTCCAGCACGATGGCCATCAGCCGATCGGTCTTATTCATCTCCGAACCGCCAGCAGCTGAGGCTCAAGCTTCCGAATTGATACTCGCGATGCAGCAGCTTCGCCGTACGCTCCTCGTCCGCCGCCCCCATCGCCAGCAGCAGCGGTACGAAATGCTCCGGCGTCGGCACCGCGTCGCGGGCATGCGGCGCTCTCCGCTCGTAATCGAACAGAGCCTCCGTATGCCAGGTCTCCAGCTGCTCTCCGATCCATTCGTCGAACCGGGCCGCCCAATCCGCCGCGGCCCCCGGGCCGGCGTTCCAATCCAGCCGCCGCAAGTTGTGCACGATGCCCCCGCTACCGGCGATCAGCACGCCTTCCTTGCGAAGCGGCGCGAGAGCGCGGCCGATCCGGTACTGCTCCTCCGCCGCGAGACCCGGATGCACGGACATCGCCACGACCGGAATGTCCGCCTCCGGGACCATCAGCATCAGCGGCGCCCAAGCGCCGTGATCGAGCCCGCGCGAATCGTCCGCTTCGCAGGCGATGCCCTCCCCTTCCAGCAGCTCGCGAACCGACATGCTCAGAGCCAAATCGCCCGGAGCGGGATATCGCAGCCTGTACAGCTCATCGGGGAAGCCGTAAAAATCATGGATCGTTTCGTACCGGGCGGCGCTGCCAATCTTCTGGACGGCGCTCTCCCAGTGTGCAGAGAACATCACGATTGCGCGCGGCCGTGCAGGCAGCGTTCCGACCAGCCCCTTAAGCATATGCGTATAGCCCGTTTGCTCCAGAGCTAAAGTCGGCGCTCCGTGGGCAACGAATAATGTCGGCATTTTCATAAAGGATACCCCCATCTCATGTCCTGCTGTAAAAGAATATAATCTCATTGTAGCATAACCCCGGTGAATGGAAGCATCCGCCAACGCACACCCTATAATCAACTACACTACCGGGAGGTACGCGCGTATGGACGGCATTTGGATGTTTCTCAAGCAGTATTGGCTGACCATCACCCTTATTGCCGGCGTCGTTATCGCTGTCTACAAAGTGTATAAGGAGAAGAGCAAGCTGATGCCGGAGGAGGACGGTCCCCCGTAACCTCCTCTGCCTTTCCTATAAAATCGCCGCACCTGTCTGCGGAAGAGCATCTTGTCCGGCAGCGCAAACTGTCCAGTCGGATTGTCGGATCGTCGACAACTGCTTCGGGACGCAGCGCCGGCACGCCGGCATTCGCCGCCCGCCTGCGCTCGCTCCGGTTCAATTTATCCAGACGGCTTGCGGAACGCCAAACAGGCCAGCCCCGGTTAAGGAGCTGGCCCGCTTTATTCCTCGAATCCAACCTATTGATGATTCTGATTGCTCTCCACAATCTGAGCGGCGTTGAAGAACTCTCTCATCACATCGGATTGAATCTGGCGATCCATATAGTTGCTCTTGATGAACAGCTTTCCCTTCTCGCTGGACGTATACTTCGGAGGCAGCCGGTTCAGCACAAGAGCGAGAATGTCCTCTTTGCATCTGTCGCAGGAGCACTTTAACGTGTACTGCTGCTGAAACTCCTCGAAGAGCTGCATCACGATGATTTCATTCGCATTCACTAATCCCATTGTCCAATGATTCCCCTCTACAGGCAACGCTTATAGTACTGATTATACTGAACGCATCCAAGTAAAATAGAGACCGAAGGACTAATTCTTATGTAAAATGCAATCTTCGTCCGAAGTCAAGAGGATTCGATTGTAATGTTTATGCGACGAACGCCTTGATTTATTTTACCATGATGATCTGCAAATTCAAAAAAGCTTGAGAGTGCTTCCCAACATGTTGAAACCTGTTAAAATGAAAGAGTCCGGAACACATCGCTTGGGAGGTCTCTGATGAACTCCTTTTACAGCTTGCTGATAGCACCTTTCACGAAATATAAACCGAAGATGGCATTGTTGCTGGCCGCCGTTTTCGTCGAGCTCGGCTTTGAAACGTTCATGCCGTTAAGCTTTAAATTTATTATTGATTTGGCGATTATGCCCCGCAACTACTCCATACTCATCACGATACTGGCTGCCGTGATTTCCGGCGCGCTGCTTACCGTATGCATCGGCTTGTTCCGCGACCGCATGTTTGCGGGGCTCGGCTCGCAGGTCGTGAGCGATTACTATAAATGGCTGTTCGACCGATTGCAGACGTTATCCACCGGCTTCTTTCAGCACGTGCCCAGCGGGGATATCGTGTCGCGCTTCAACAACGACATGATCTCCGTCGATTCCTTCATCAAATTAATTCCTTATACGCTGCTCTCCGTGCTCGGACTGATCTTCAACGTGGCGGTGCTGTCTATGCTGCAGTGGCAGCTGGCCCTGTTGGCCGTCGTCGGCTTGCCGCTCTGTCTGGTCGGTCCGAAATGGGGCTGTTCAGTTTCATGAAAATAAAGAAAGCATTCATCATCGCTGTAGGCATTGTTGTCATGAGCTGGTTCCTGTTGCTTGTTGCGTATTACGTCGTACCATCGGTATCCGGAGAAATGACCGCATCTCATTTTCTGGACGACTTGGCAAACAAGCGGTTCGCTGCAGCTGCAAAACGGATCGATACGGCTAACGCTGAAGAGTGGACAAAACTCATGGAGGAATTAGATACAAAGGGTGTAGCTTTGGCGGGTTATTCCGGTCTCCGCGTTAATATTGATGACAGCGCTCTCGACGGTCAAGCGACCGTTGATATTCAAGCAGGCGAAGCCGTACAACTCGAAAATAACGCCCTCATAACGGCCTCCCTCGCTTTCCATGTTATTCGACGAATCGACTTCATGGCTTACTCACGAATGTCCTGCGTTGGGTCTCTTTACGCTTACGTTCGATGATTTCCTTGATCAAAGGTGTATGAAGCTGCCGAAGCGGCGGGCTTACTTGGGATGTAGGTACGTCAGAGGAACGTCGGTGTGCTATTTTCGGGGGCGTCAGCAGACTTGCATTTCGTTGCGGAACGTCAAATGTTCACTTTGTTCCGTCTATATCTATATTTCTCCACAACCAAAGAACTAACATAACCAACACGACATAAGCCGCCAGTTTAAGAATATATAACCCCATGATTTCCCAGTAACTAGGAATAAGCCTCTGGCTTTTATCCGGCACTCTTGTATAAGGAACAAACTCTTTCAGACTCCGATCAAGCACTAACTCAGATTTGATATCACAAGATCCTCCTATAAGTACTTCCTTGCCAACTATTAATCCATGAACTGTTAGGTTAGAATGATATAAATCTGCTTCCCACACATTTCCTTCTATGTAGTTACTTTTGAATTGTATATCTTCGACAACTGCCCCTTGCTCTGTACAAACGGAATATATAAATTTTTGAACCGCCGGTCGTAAATCGCTTTCTAAATCCGAAATTATTTTTGGCCGATCGTCTTCATATCTAGGAAAAAAAATGATGCTCAATAGAGTGATCCCAATAAGTACGATTTTAGATTTTTGGATACGATCACCTCAAGTAGATCTTTTTCTCTATTGGAAGTATTATACCGTATTGTACACTTGATAGACTACTTTTGAAATGACATTTTGAAGCTGCTAAGTAAAAAAACAGCCGCACAGCACGTTCCCGCGCTGTACGGCCTTCACCCGCTATTATCGATAAATCAAGCCGCCCGCTTGTTTAAACTCCTCCGACTTCTGCTCCATGCCCTTCGATAGCGCTTCGGTGTCGTCCAGCCCGTGCTGCTTCGCGTACTCGCGAATGTCCTGCGTAATGCGCATAGAGCAGAACTTCGGTCCGCACATCGAGCAGAAGTGCGCGGTCTTGGCGCCTTCGGCCGGCAGCGTCTCGTCGTGGTATTCCATCGCCCGCTCCGGATCGAGCGACAGGTTGAACTGATCGCGCCAGCGGAACTCGAAGCGCGCCTTGGACAGCGCGTTGTCCCGCTGCTGCGCGCCCGGATGCCCCTTCGCCAGGTCGGCGGCGTGGGCGGCAATCTTGTAGGCGATGACGCCTTCGCGCACGTCGTTCTTGTTCGGCAGGCCGAGGTGCTCCTTCGGCGTCACGTAGCAGAGCATCGCGGTGCCGAACCAGCCAATCATCGCCGCGCCGATCGCCGACGTAATGTGGTCGTAGCCCGGGGCGATGTCCGTCGTCAGCGGACCGAGCGTATAGAACGGCGCTTCCTGGCACACTTCCAGCTGACGGTCGACGTTTTCCTTGATCATATGCATCGGCACGTGGCCCGGACCTTCGATCATGACCTGCACGTCGTGCTTCCAAGCGATTTGCGTCAGCTCGCCCAGCGTCTCCAGCTCAGCGAACTGCGCTTCGTCGTTCGCATCGGCGATCGAGCCGGGGCGCAGGCCGTCGCCGAGCGAGAACGCGACGTCATACTGCTTCATAATTTCGCAGATTTCTTCAAAATGCGTATACAGGAAGTTTTCCTGATGATGCGCAAGGCACCATGCGGCCATAATGGAGCCGCCTCGCGATACGATGCCGGTAACGCGCTTGGCCGTCAGCGGCACGTAGCGCAGCAGTACGCCGGCGTGGATCGTGAAGTAGTCGACGCCCTGCTCCGCTTGCTCGATCAGCGTGTCGCGGTAAATTTCCCAAGTGAGCTCCTCCGCTTTGCCGCCGACCTTCTCCAGCGCCTGGTATAACGGAACGGTACCGATCGGCACCGGCGAGTTGCGGATGATCCACTCGCGGGTCGTGTGGATGTGCTTGCCCGTCGACAGGTCCATGACGGTGTCGGCGCCCCAGCGCGTCGCCCAGCGCATTTTCTCGACCTCTTCCTCAATGGACGAAGCGACGGCGGAGTTGCCGATGTTGGCGTTGATTTTCACCAGGAAGTTGCGCCCGATGATCATCGGCTCGCTCTCCGGATGGTTGATGTTCGACGGAATGATCGCCCGGCCGCGGGCCACTTCGCTGCGTACGAACTCGGGGTCGACATTCTCGCGGATGGCAATGTACTCCATTTCCGGCGTAATGATGCCGCGTCTGGCGTAGTGCATCTGCGTTACGTTGGCGCCTGGCTTCGCGCGGAGCGGCCGGTTGTTCGTGTTCGGAAAAATTTCTTGCCCGGTTGCGCTGTCCGCGCTCTTGAAGCCATTGTCCTCCGGCTTAACCGCACGGCCCTCGTACTCCTCCACGTCACCGCGCTCCAGGATCCACTGGCGGCGGTTCAGCGGCAAGCCTTGACGGATATCCACCTTGTGGTCACAGTCCGTGTACAGGCCGCTGCTGTCGTAGACGCGGATCGGCTCGTTCGGCTGCTCGCCTGCAGGGCCCGTCGTCGGGCTGAGCGAGATTTCGCGCATCGGGACGCGCACGTCGGGGCGGGAGCCTTGCACATACACCTTTTTACTGCCTGGGAATGCGTTGATATTGGGGACGACCTCGTTCCCCTTCGGTTGGTTCGTTTCGTTCATAGCCACTCCGATTCCTCCTCAGCATGTTTGTAAGCAGGCGGAGTCCACAGGTCCCGCAAGCGCAAAAAAGACCGCATCGCTAAGTCAGGATGCGGTCTTTGCGTGCTTGTGCAAAGATCGAGTCCCTCCGCTGCTCTACCATCCGCACATATCGGCAAGACGGTTCGCACCGGGGGAAAGAATACAGGAATACGGAAATCGACATACACGACTCCACAGCATATCCCTGTTATCGGCATATTCTCTACGCTGGCATTACCCAGATCAGATACGGTCAGTGACATACGGTCACAATCTCAGCCTGACTTCATCAAGCCCCCGGTGCGTATTCAATTAGCTTGAGTGTAGGGGAAACATTCCCAGTTGTCAACAAGGAGATTTTGAGACCGGCCCTTACATGTTTGCAAGCACGCGGAATCCGGGTCTTTCCAAGCGAAAAAAGACCGCATCGCTAATTCAGGATGCGGTCTCTGCGCTCTTCTGCAAAGATCGAGTATTATCTCCCTCTATTGTTCATAAATATTGACCCTTCTCAGCAAGTGGTACTGCCGGTCGTACATGACTACATTTCCGTTTTCATTAATTGCAAAATAACCGAATGACAGAGGCGCTCCGTAGGCGGCCCCCTTGTTGAAAAATGCATTCTCGTCGTAAGTGCCGGTCTTTGGAAGATAAAGCCCCTGGTTAATCCCCGAGATATCCTTCATGCCTATATATGGACGGGTTTCTCCGGCTGTCGATACTTCCCAAATCTGACGTTCCCCTGCTGCATAAAATACGCCATCAGCTTCATATATCCACGTAATCTCTTCCTTAATGTCGATCGGAGCAACATATTTCAGATTTGCTCCTTCTTGCAATTCATAGACGGCTTGCTTGGCCATATCCAGAACAAACATGCTGCCATCCTTCACGACGGCGGCCAGCTTGACCTTGTCACCATCGTACGAGTAAGGCGACATTGCTTTCGCTTCTTTTCCCGATTCGCCCGCGTAGATCGTATGATGAAGAATATCGCTAAAGTAAAACCGCTTGCCATCCGGTGTCGCTACAAAGTTTCCGGGATGGTAGGTCATATTGCCGATTGTATAGGTCATCATTTGCACTTTAGGGGCAATCTCATAAATGACCGTAGATACGCCGGTATCCGATGCGAAACTGCTGCTAGCCAGCAAAAACAGCTTATCCAGCTTGGTATCGTAGAAGATCTTGTGCGGCGAAAGCACGCCGGCGTCAAAATGCCCTTCTCTCAACTTCGAGTCCGTATAGTCAAAATCAAAGCTCTCGTTAAACTGGCTGAACAGCACCTTCATTTCACCTGTAACTTCGTTGTACACTCGAAGAACGAAGGACATCTCCGAAGCCGCATGCTGTTCCAAGATGTAAACCTGATGATGACGGTCGGCTGCCATACTGATCACTTTCATATTCGGCCGCTCAAAATAGAAGTTATAGTTGAAGCCCATATCGGATGCCGTGGTCAAGTTGTCGATCCGGATTTGTTGAGCTCTCTGTTTTAGCGCAGCTGTGACGACCGTCTGCGATTCTTGGGCTGGCTGTCGAGGTTTTGTTGTGACGTCCCTCTGCGATTCTTGAGCTGGCTGTCGAGGCGTGGTGATAACGACGCTTTGCGTTTCCGGATCGAAAGCAACGTCTTGATTCAAGCTTTCGGCGATAAATCTTAGCGGCACCATCGTGGTGTTATTTACGATCACGGCCGGCTGCTCCAGCGTCAGCATTTGCTGATCAACACGGACATTCCGGTCATCGATAGATAGCTTTATGGTATGGTCAGCATATTGGATGGTGATGGACCGCTCCTCGGCATGCCATGTCAGATCCGCTTTCAGTGCATCCGCAATAAATCGAAGCGGCACCAAAGTCGTATTATGAACCAGTACCGGCGGTGTGGAAAGCTTCATGGTCCTCCCGTTAACCATTGCCGATTCATCGTTTACCGTCAATCGAATGTCTACTTTATCCGTGATGGTTCCGGCTTCGGCATTGATTACAGGGGCATAACTGTGGAATAGAATACTCGTTACTACTGCAACTGCCAAACATAACCGATACAGCACGTTTTTCACTCCCGTATTATAGTTATTGCAGGTACATATTTTACCATATTAGGGGTATTTGTGTAGCGCGATTTCTGTCGAATCCCCCCTCCGAAGGGAACCGGAGCGAATCGCCTCGAAATTCGGGGCGCTCGCACCATGGGCACACAAAAGTTCCGCACCGATTCCCTATTATGCTATAGTGAAGGAAGAAACAGGTTATCGCCATGGATGTATATAGAAGCCCTGATACGAAAGGACTCGATGGTACCATGAGGCTAGCACCGCGAAGCTTGAAGCTGACAGCGGCACTCCTGCTTCTGTGTCTTGCAGCTGCAGGCTGTATCCATCTCGGAAATCCGTTATCCGAAAGCGCTTCCCCAAGTTCATCCGATCCCGCCCCGACCCGTTCAGATCCATCTAATCAATCGCCGGCCTACCAGCCCTACAAAGAGCCCGTCACCCTGCATGTCGGTTTCCTCATTCCGGATTCCAAGCTGCCGCCCGGCGATTCGAACGATAACAATCCGATCTCGCGTTATTTCGAAGCATTGACGAACATTCGCGTGATCCATTCGTGGGAAGCCAAAGGGAGCGACGCTTACAAGCAGAAGGTCGACTTCGCCATTGCGAGCAACGATATCCCGGATGCGATGGTCGTGGACCGAAACCAGCTCCGCACACTGGTCAAGAACGGCATGATTCAAGATCTAACGGAGACGTACAAGAGCTACGCGTCCGAGCTGGTGCGGACGATTTACGATTCGACGCAGGGCTCGGCGCTGCGGGACGCCACCTTCGGCGGCAAGCTGTACGGGCTGCCCAATGTGGCGCTTGACGCGGACTCGCCATCGTTGCTGTGGGTGCGCGAGGACTGGCTGGAGAAGCTGCATCTGGCCCCGCCCAAGACGATGGACGACATCGAACGGATCGCGCAGGCGTTCACTACGCAGGATCCGAACGGCAACGGCAAGAACGATACGGTCGGACTGACCGGGTTCAAAGGAATCGTCTACGGGCAGAAGCCGCTGTCTAACGGTTTCGATTCGATTTTCCATTACTACTACGCCTTCCCGAAGAATTGGATCAAGAACAGCGACGGCAGCATCGTATACGGCTCGATCACTCCGCAAACGAAGCAGGCGCTGGAGAAGCTGGCCGATTGGTACAGGCGCGGTCTCATCGATAAAAATTTTGCGCTGTACAACGAAGTCGAAGAGCCGATCATCGAAAATAAAACCGGCATGTTCTTCGGGCCGTGGTGGATGCCTTATTATCCGCTCAACTTCGCCGTGGAGAAGGATACAAAAGCGGAGTGGCGGGCTTATGCCGCGCCGATGGACAGTGCTGGCACCTATGTGACCCACATGGCCCCCGCGACCGACCGGTACCTGGTCGTGAAGCGCGGCTACCCTCATCCCGAGGCGGCGCTGAAGCTGCTCAATGCCTTCACCCGGCTGGAACGAAACCGCGATCCGAACATCGCCGAGGTGAACAAGCTGAAGGACTATGTGACCAAGACGGGGGTTCAGCCGAGGAACTTGTATCCGTTCGACCTGCTCCTCGACTATTCGAATTCGATTGAGCAGCGGTATTTGCAAGTGCAGAAAGCGTTGAACGGCGACTTGAGGCTTGCCGAGCTGGACCCGGACGCCCTGAATGTCTATCGGTCGATGATGGCGGAACGGGAAAATCCGAAGAAAGACATCGACCACTGGAAAGTATCGACGGCCAATCAATACGGAGCGGGCGTGCTCGCTTCCACCAGCATGAGGAGAGTGCACAGCGTGTTCCACGGCTCTACGCCAACGATGGAAACGAAATGGGCCGAGCTGCAGAAGCTGGAGAACGAAGCCTTTCTTAAAATCATAATCGGCGATCAGCCGGTCAGCTCCTTCGACGACTTCGTAGCGAAGTGGCGGGAGCTCGGCGGCGACCGGATCACCAAGGAGGTAGCCGACGCCGTGAACAAACCGTAGTATGCTGCGCATTTGTAACCGCCGATTCCGGACATGGAATTCGGCGGTTTTTTTTGCGATGAGGCAGTGCAGGCCCAAGACCGCCCTGTTTGGGCCGTCTTTGCGGCAGTTCACCGCCTTCGCCGCCCAAGACCGCCCTTTTCGGGCCGTCTTCGCATCATTCCCCCCACTTTCACCGCCAAAGACCGCCTTTTTCGGGCCATCTTCACACCGCTCCCCCACCTTCACCGCCAAAGACCGCCCTGTTTGGGCCGTCTTCACGGCAGTTCACCCCCTCCGCGCTCAAGTCGGGTACACGTTGCGTTAACGATGTTAACCATCCTTCGACACTACGAGGACCGTCTGTGTGGGCGTCGTAGCGATGAAAAGCATCGGTAAAGTTAGGAGCAGTGCGCCAGAGTGTGGGTGTCCAGGGCGTTAGCGATGCAGAACATCGTTAACCTTCCCCATGACCTTTGGTAATACCGCCGAAACGATGTTAAACATCGTTAAAGCAAGGGAACAGTGCGCCAGAGTATGGGATCCAAGGCGTTAACGATGTGGAACATCGTTATCCTCTCCCGCGACCTTTGTTGTCGTCGTCTTAACGATGTAACACATCGTTAAACTACTGGAACAAAGCCCCAGATTATGGGTTTCCAAGGCGTTTGCGATGTACATCAATAATTCTCCCGAGTTTGCGTACCAGCATCCGGCTGACTAGTTTAGCCAGCACCCGGCTGACTCGTTTAGTTTCCGGCAAGCGTTTGCTTCTCTAGCAGCCATAGGGTGAAAACGGTCCGTTCGCGTATGAAAACGGTTCACTAACTCGCAACCGCTATAACCTCAATGTGTCCGGGATTCTCTCGTCCGACGCCCGCCGCAGCCTGTAAGATAATACCATTAAAACTATGCAAGCTGAGGAGCTACTGGAGGAGACGTTATGCAAACCACGACCGGCCTCGATACCGAGACTTCTTTGACCACACAAAGAAAGCGATTACACACCAAAGGAGGATTCACCCTATTCCTCTACGCGCTTCCGTTTCTGATCCTGGTGTTTCTGTTCTCGTATTTGCCGCTCTACGGTTGGATTTATTCGTTCTACGACTACCGCCCCGGCATTCCGCTGTCGCAGAGTAATTTTATGGGGCTGCACTGGTTCAAGGCGATGGTGTCCAATCCCATCCAGCGGGAAGAGGTCGTCCGCGTCCTGCGCAATACGGTAGCGATGAGCAGCTTGAGCATTCTGACGTCGGTGCTGCCTGTCGTATTCGCTATCTTCCTTGCGGAAATCCGCACCGGCTGGTTTAAGAAAACGGTGCAAATTTTTACGACGCTGCCGAATTTCATCAGCTGGGTCCTCGTTTACTCCTTTGCCTTCATGCTGTTCTCCGTCGACAACGGCTTCGTCAACCACCTGCTGATGTCGCTCGGGCTCATTGACCGGCCGCTCAATCTGCTCGCCTCCGATGACAACACCTGGCTGGCGATGACGCTCTGGGGCATATGGAAAACGCTGGGCTGGAGCGCGATTATGTACATTGCGGCGATAGCGGGAATCGACCAGGAGTTGTACGATGCCGCCAAGGTCGACGGCGCCGGCCGTTTCCAGCAGATGTGGCACGTGACCGTGCCGGGGCTTATGTCCACCTTCTTCGTCCTCCTTTTATTGTCGATAGCTAATTTCATCAACAACGGCTTCGAGCAGTATTACGTGTTCCAGAATGCGATCAATATGAATCATATCGAGGTGCTCGACCTGTACGTCTACAACATCGGCATGCAAAATTCGAACTTCTCGTTCTCGACGGCCATCAGCATGCTGAAATCGTTGATCAGCGTCTTCCTGCTGTTCGTCGCCAACAGCATGTCGAAGATAGTCCGGGGCGAAAGCATCATATAGCCGAGCGAGTAAAATCGAGAGGAGTTCCAACTATGCCTACGATAAGCAAGTCCCGCTTCAGCTTGTTTACGATCGTAAACGCTACCGTCTTTGCCCTGTTTACGCTAATATGCATCTTCCCTTTCTACTATTTGTTCATCAATACGATCAGCGCCAACGATCTTAGCGACAAGGGCTTGATCATGTTTTACCCGCAGGGCATTCACTTCACCAACTACGAACATGTATTGAAGCTGCCGGGGCTGATGACCGCGATCGCCGTTTCCGTATCCCGCACCGTCATCGGCACGGCGCTTACCGTCGCCGCCTCCGCCTTCCTCGGCTACTTGTTCACCAAGAACGAGATGTGGGGACGGAGGTTCTGGTACCGCTTCCTGATCGTGACGATGTATTTCAACGCCGGTCTCATTCCGTGGTATTTGGTGATGCTGAACCTGGGGATGGTCAACAATTTTCTCGCCTACATTTTGCCGCATATCGTCTCGCCGTTTTTCATCATTCTGGTGAAGACGTTCGTCGAGGCTACGCCGAATGCGCTTCAGGAATCGGCGCAGATCGACGGGGCCGGCTATTTGACCATCTTCTACAAAATTATCGTGCCGCTCATTATGCCGATTCTCGCTACTATTACGATATTTTCCGCGGTGAATCAATGGAACATGTTCACGGATACGCTGTTCCTGATTACCGAAAACAGGCTGTTTACGCTGCAGTTTATTTTGTTCCGGTATATGAATGAAGCGACTTCGCTGGCGCAGCTGATGAAGGGCCTGCAGGGCGGCGGCAGCATCAATCCGGCCAACCTGGTGAACCCGACGACGATCCGCACGACGGTCTCAATGTTCGTTGTGGCGCCGATTATTCTGGTCTACCCGTTCTTCCAGCGATATTTTGTCAAAAGGATTATGATCGGGGCTGTGAAAGGATGAGGCACTGTTCACGGATACCCTTGCAGGGGGTGATCGGCTTCTAGGCTATCGCAGTGTGACCCCGCGCTTAACCAATTCTAAGATGAGGTGACCCTAACTATGAGAAAAGGGAATACATGGCCGCGTACAGCCGGAACGGTCGCCGCGCTGCTGGCGCTGCTGACTGCCTGCACCGGCGGCGGCACACAAACCCCAACGCCGAACGGAACGTCGACACCGGCAACGGGCGACACGACCGGCTCGCAGAACACCCAACCGGAGTTAACGATCAAGGTGTTCTCGATGCTCGCCAACTACGCCGGCGATCAGCCCGGCTGGTTTGCGAAGATGGTCAAAGATAAATTCAACGTCAAGCTGAACATTATCGCCTCCAACCTGGCCGGCGGCCAGCAGAAGATCGCGACGATGATGGCCGGCGGCGATTTGGGCGACCTTGTCGTCTTCGGCTCCAACGGGCAAGATTATCAGGATGCGATCAAAGCCGGCCTGCTGCTCGATTGGAACAAGGACGGCCTGCTGCAGAAGCACGGTCAAGATATCCTGAAGCACGCGGGCAAGGCGATCGACGCCAACAAGCAGCAGTTCGGCGGCGGAGAAAAGGTGTACGGGATCGGCTTCGACGTCGGCACCGGAACGGGCCCGTCCGAAGGCGCGGATATGACGTTCGGCCCCGATCTGCGCTGGGATCTGTATCAGAAGCTGGGCAGCCCAAAGATTACCAACATCGAAGATTATTTGCCCATTCTGAAGAAAATGCAGGAGATGGAGCCGAAGAGCGACAGCGGCAAGCCGACGTACGGTATCTCGCTCTGGTCCGACTGGGACGGCACATACATGACGCTGGCCAAGGTCATCGCGCAGCTGCACGGGTACCAGGAAGGCGACGGCTTCAATCCCGGCGATCTGATTCTCGTCTCCGCCGACAAGCCGAACGACTATCAGAGCATGCTCGACGATAACAGCTACTACATGAAGGGGCTAAGCTTTTATTTCAAAGCCAATCAGATGGGACTGCTCGATCCCGATTCGCTCACGCAGAAATTCAGCGATGTCTCGAACAAGATGAAGGACGGGCAAGTGCTCTTCTCGCTCTTCCCTTGGTTTGACAACGTGTACAATACGCCGGAGCACACCTCGCAGGGCAAGGGCTTTAAGCTGGTGCCGTTCGAGAATGAAAAAATTTATGCCTACGGCTTCAGCCCGTACGGCGGGACGCGCGTGTGGGCGATCGGCGCAAAGGCGAAGGATCCGGCTCGTGTCATGCAGCTGATCAATTGGCTGTATTCTCCGCAGGGCGTTATGGAGTCGAACTATGGCCCGAAAGGTCTGGCCTGGGATCTTAAGGACGGCAAGCCGTTCGTTACCGAATATGGCTGGAAGGCGCTGCCGGCGAACAGCGAGCCGGTTCCGGAGCAATATGGGGGCGGAACGTTCAAGGACGGCACAAACCAGATCAACAACACCACGCTGAAGTTATCCAACATTAACCCGGAAACCGGGGATCCTTACGACTATCAGATTTGGAAATCGTCGCTCGAATATAACACCGATCCGGTCACGAAGAGCTGGCGCGAGGCGATGGGCGTCATGACGCCGAAGGAGTATTTTGTCAAGAGCAACAAAATGGCCCTCAATACGCCGATCTTCACCGGCAAAGCGCCGTTACCGGAGCCGTCCGACCTCAAGCAGAAGAAAAGCGAAATTGCCAAAGTGATCAAGTCGTATTCCTGGAAAATGGTGTTCGCCAAGAGCGAGAACGAATTCAACGCCCTGAAGCAGGAAATGCAGCAGAAGGCGAAAGGGCTCGGCTATGATGACGTCGTGAATTGGCAGCTGGAGCAAACGAAAAATACCGTTTGGAAAGCGATGAGCGCCAAGTAACCGCTGGCATCTGGAATGCATGTCCCGTACTCGTGAAATTCACGGCTGCGGGACTTTCGTTTGATACCTCATCGGCGGAGCAAAATGGTATAATCTGCTGAGAATGTACAAATGAGGGAGAAACGATCGATGCTTCGTCCATTGCCCCGCGCTAGTGTTCGGTCGCTTCGGCGTACCTTGGTGTTCTACCTGATGGTCGCCTGCCTGCTGCCTCTGATTTTGGTCGGCGTGATCACCTACTACTCCACCTATTCCATTCTTGCCGGCAAAATCGAAAGCGGCGTTCGCGCCAACCTGAGTATTGAAGCGGCCAGTTTGGAAAACGCTATCAATAACCTGGACTTCGCTTCCAAGCAATTTGCGCTGGACGGCCAGATCGTGGCGGAAGTGACCAACTATTTGAACGAGCAGGATGTATTCAAGAAGTCCCAGCTGATGAGCTCGATTAATGCAAAGATTAATCTGGTTAATTTTACGAATCCGAATCTCGGGTTGACCGCTTACGTATCGCCGGACTCCGCCGACCCTGTCCTGTTTACGAATCTGAACCTGAAGAGCGACTTCCGGCTGGAGGAGCTGCCCGGGTTTATTCATTATAACGGAGCGATCTATTCCGGTCCGCACAAGACGCTGTACAGCTTCAGCAATAATTACGTGTTTTCCGAGCAGCGCGAAATCGCCGTGAACGGCAGCGGTAAAGTGATCGTTTATCTGGAGACGAATTACAACCTGTTCCGGAAAATATTAAATACCAACTTGTACGGAATGAAAGTGTCCCATCTGCTCGTCAATCAGAACGGCGCAATAACGTATATCGAGGACTCCGAGGTGCCAAGGCACGTGCTGGAGGAAGTGCGGCGCAACGCAGCCTCCTCCTTCGACTATGACGGCTACAAGCTGTTCCGCTACGGCAGTCCGCAAGGCTGGCAGCTGCTGACGGTTGTCCCGACCGCGGCGTTCGACAGCGAAATTAACGCATGGCTGCGCAATATGCTGATTTTAGCGCTCTCGATGCTCATCTTTGCCGTTGTCCTGGCGTACGTCATCTGGAAGAAAGTGTATCACCCGCTGCGCAACGTGAACCTGGAGATCGTCCGCATGGCCGAGAACAGGGCCGCTCCCGTATCGTTCACGAATGTTATGGAGTTTGACTCTGTGCTGCGAAATTTTCAAAAGATGAAAACAACGATCAACGATTTGATCGAAACGGTTGCTTTGAACGAGAAGAGGAAGAGCGAGCTGGAAATTGAAAAGCTGCTGGGCCAGATCAATCCGCATTTTCTTCATAATACGCTGAACACGGTCCAGTGGCTGGCGCGAATGAACGGGCAGAAGGAAATCGACCGGCTCGTGACGCTGCTCGTCAAAGTGCTGCAATACAATTTGGGCAAGCAAAGCTTGATCGTCAGTATTCAGGACGAGATTGAAGCGCTTTGCAACTATATGGAGCTTCAGAAAATACGGTACGATTACGAGTTTGACTTCCATATCCATGCCGAGGAAGACACGTTATCCGTCGCCGTCCCCCGCTTCCTGCTGCAGCCTCTGGTGGAAAATGCAATCTACCACGGCATGAGCGACAGCAACGGCCGGATTGACGTTACCGTGCTTATGAAGGGTGACGAGCGCGTGCAGCTGAAGGTGGAGGATAACGGGGCCGGTATGGACGAGGCCGCCATTGAGCGCATGCTCTCGGACGGCGCGGCCAAGGAACGGGGGCTCGGCATCGGCCTTTCCTATGTGAAGCGAATGCTCCACCATTATTTCCGGGACCGGATGGAGTTTCAGATCGATAGCGCCATCGGCTCGGGAACGGCGATAACGATCACCATTCCGAGGATGAGCAAGGAGGATTTCGATGATCAAAGCGATGGTCGTGGATGATGAGCGGCTCGTACGGAAAGGCTTTATTTCTTTGGTCGATTGGGCTTCCTACGGCATCGTGATCGTCGGTGAGGCGGCGGACGGCAAGTCGGCGCTGGAGCTGCTGCAGCATACCGAGGTGGATTTGCTCTTTACGGATATTACGATGCCCGGCATGTCGGGCTTCGACTTCATGAAGCAGGTCCGGCAGTTGTATCCCCACATCCACTCCGTCGTCCTCACCTGCCATCATGAATTTGATTATATTCAAGAAGCGATTCGTCTCGGGGCGATCGATTATATTGTGAAAACGCTGCTGGAGATGGAGAGCGTCGACAAGGTGATGCGGCGGATCGTGGAGAGGATCGAATGGGAAGCGGGCAGCCGCAGAATTCATCAGGCGGTCAAGCTGGACCGGCGCATTCCTGCGAAGGAGGCGCTTTGGTTCCGCCCGGTGGCGGGTCCTCCCCTGCTCGATGACTTGTACCGGCTTTCGATCGTGCAGCGAAATACGCTGATCGAAGAGGGCGGCTCGTGGCTGGCGCCTTTGATCCATTCGGCTTCCCGCGAGCAGCTCGTTAGCGATGTCAGGCAGGCCAGGTTGAATTGGCAGGCAGTGCTGCTGACGGATGTCCAGGACCGGCCGCTCGAAACGGTCGTTCCTGTCGTTAAGGAGCATGCGGACGTGCTGCTGTTCTATGTTAGCGATGCGTCGGAGCTGGTTCGTGTTGATATGAACGAGCTGCTTTCGAGGAAGCGTTCGTCCGGCGCAGCGGGTGCCGCGGGTATGGCGGGTGGGGCTAGCGCGGCAGGTACGGCAGGTACGGCTGGCGCGGCGGGTGCTGCTTCGGTGGGGGCGACTGGAGGCGGGCTCGAAGCGCAGCTCCTCGAGCTGAAGTGGACGTTGTTCGCCGCGGACTGGGACGGTCTGCTGCGGCGGATCGACGAGCAGCGCCCGGCGCCGGAGCTGTTCTCCCGCGTCGGCAAGAGCCTCTGCCAGCTGTGGGGCGGCTATGCGCTGCTGCGCGAAGAGGCGGAGCAGCTCGCCTCGGCGGCCGGCACGAACCGGATCTGGCCGGAATGGAAGCTGTGGCTGCACCGGTTCGCGGACGGCGTGAAGGGCCGTATGCTCGAGCTCGGCTTGTCCAAGGAAGTCATGTACAGCTTGATCCGAGCGATGAGCTTCATGAGGGACCGTGCCGGCGACAAAATCAATCAAAAGGACGTAGCCGCGCATATCAATATGAGCCGCAGCTACTTCAGCCAATGCTTCGCCAGATTCGCCGGCGAAACGTTCGGCGAGCTGCTGCGCCGCCTGCGCATGGAGCAAGCGAAGGAGCTGCTGCTGGGCAGCGATTATCCCGTCTATGAAATCGCCGCCCGGGCCGGATTTGAGGACGAGAAATATTTTAGCCGCCTGTTTCGGGAGCTGGTGGGGATATCCCCGTCGGAGTATCGGTCAAGGAACGCAAAAACCTGAGGCCTCAAACAGCCTCAGGTTTTTGGTGTGGTTTTTTGCCGATTATTGCAGCTTTACATGAATACTATTAGCGCCATATAGCAATATGCTGTAGTACCCTGCAGATAAATCGGCTGTAAGAAGCTGAACGGCCCGATCGACGTCATCTTGACCGACCACGACTTTGGAAGCCCGTTTGGCCACCACTTCGTTCTCCAGATCAAACCTCGTATTCCATTGGAAATCTTCACGAACCAAATATATGGTAGCCGGCGCATTCACTTGAACCTCGATGGGCTCTCCGATAGTGAAGGTCGTGGCAGTCGACGCCTTCGTAACGATCGGCATCGCCTTCATCGCGTTGGTCGTCAGTTCTTGGTCGTATACGTGGCCTTCAGGGTCGCGAACCGCCCCGGCTGCCAGCCGCAGCTTGTTATTCTCTCCGCGATACGGTTCGTCAAAATATACGGTGATTTCATTGCGAAACAGTTCTACCCGGTCATTCGCCGCAAGCGGCCGGAAGTTGACGCCATCATCGGAGAACGTAATGGCCGCTTTCAGCGCATCCAAGGATGCCAGATTATTGACAAGCGTCTTATTGAAAATGAACAAAATGCCTTTATTGGTGTAGTCTCCGGCTCTATATGCGTCAAATGCGAACTCCAGCACATCTTCCGGTGCTGCCAGCAGCGTGACAAATCTCGGATCGGAAATCTGATTGTCTTCGCCGACTACGAAGATGACAAAGCTTACTTTCGTCTTACTTAAACCGTTCGTCGGTACATCTGCGCTGTAGACACCTTCCGTTACCGTGCTTGTCGACAGAGCATACTTGACGGCTCTTCCCGTGTTGACCGCTTCATCCAGCACTGTGAGCGATCGGGTTACACCGCTCTCTACGATGTAAACTGTTCCGGCACGATCGCTGGCCACATATACGCTTTGTCCCACTGTACCTTCATAATCTGCTTGAAGGATGGTTGGAAGCGGTCCTGTCGGCAATGGGTCGGTAGGGATTTGACCGCCGTTATCCGGGTCGGAGCTGCCGTCATCGGGAGCGGGATTCGGGTCGGACCCGCCGTTATCCGGGTCGGAGCCGCCTTGATCCGGAGTCGGACCCGGATTGGAACCGCCGTTATCGCTACCGCTATCCGAGTCATCGCTGCCGCTACCGGAGGAGCCGCCGCTGCTTCCTGGATTCGCGGCCGGGCTTCCCCCGCCGGCGTTCGAAGCACTCGGTTCTCCTACAGCTACGTCGCTGCCGCCAATATTCAGCTTCAAATCGGCAGGAGCGTCTGCGCCCTTTGTCGTTTTCTCCGGCGCCTTCTCCATCGAAACCCCGGAAGCGTTGATCGTTGCGTTCTGTACGTTGCCTTGACCGACAATGTTAGCGGCAGCATTCACAATAAGTGAAATTATGGCTGCTTCTTTACCAACATTGACCTTGGAGCCGTTAGCCTGATTCGCAACATTGAACTCCTTAACCGCGCCCTTCGGTATTTCCACGACAATGTTCTTCGCAACGATGTTGACGGTCTCAAAGGACCCGACCATCTGGACTTGGGAATTCGGAGGCAGCGCCTCAGACATCGTCACACTATTAATCTTAGAACCGCCGTTAGCCTCCAGCTTCACATCGGACTGCACGGTGATGTCCGCAATCCGCGTAGCGCCATTCGCTACAATGCGCACTTTGCCGCTGGCTTTATCGACCACAACGGTAACCATGATCGAATCCTCGAGATGGATGCTGTTTTCGCCGCCGCCCTGAACGGTGGTTGTGCCGGCAACCTTCACATTTTGAAGAAATACGTCGCCTTCGCCGATTTCTTTACCGAGCAGCAGGTTCCCCTTGATCTCCATATTACGAAGCGTAACACCCGGGGCCGTGATCGCGACGTCATGCTGAATCGTCTCCACACCGTCGGCGGGCCCGTAAGTGCCTCCTTCGGAATACGTAACCTTGAATTCGTTCAAAGCCCGGTCAATGACGGTGATCGCTTCTGCCCGGGATACGTTCCCTTGCGGCTTGAAGAGCTGATTTTCATAGCCCTTCATCAGCCCGGCGTCGATTACGCCGCCAATCGCGGCTATACTCCATTCCGGACTATTGGCAGTATCGCTGTAGCTTCGGGCAGAGCCGGAGTCCTTCAGCGAAAGCAGCTTCGAGAATATGACCGCCATCTCTTGGCGGGTAATCGATGCGTTAGCACGAAACGTCCCATCCTCGTAGCCGGACATGTAGCCGGACTTCTGAGCGGCTCCGACGGCCTCATAGTACCAATCCCCGGCTTTAACATCCGTATAAGCCGGTGTTCCCGGCTCCTGCAGGCTGAAGGCCTTATTCATGAGAGTGGCGAATTCAGCCCGCGAGATCGACGAGTCAGGCCGGAAGGAACCGTCCTCGTAACCGCTGATAAGACCTTTGCCGGTATAGCTTTGAATCGTTTGCTCCGCCCAATGGCCTTTAATATCTTTGAGCACAATTTCCGAGCCGTTGCCAGCATTCACTTCTGCGAAGCTAGCCGTTGGAATGGCCAGACTTGCAGCCAGTCCTAGGACCGAAGAGCTGCGCAAGACCTTTTTCCACATGTTCTTTCCCTCCTGAAGTCTTAGTTTATTCGCCTATATTCGACACGGTTTTCACTTTACCATTGTTTAGGCATACTGGCAACGATTTTTGTAATATACAAGCGAATATTTCGGAGAGTCCATTCGAACAACCGATCAAAAGCTGTTCACGCCGTTCCCCGAGCTCACCCTTAAGCGGTTAGCCGGATATTGAAGTGGCAAGCGGCTGCGTCAATGCACAAAAGGCTTGCGCAGCTGCCATGTCGGCAATTGCACAAGCCTTTGCGGTGCGAAGCATGATCGTGAGATGAACACGTGCTCCACTGTTTATTTCAGATTATTAACTAAGGTACTTCTCGATCTGCGCCGCTGATGTTTTCTCCGATATCCACGCCGAAGACATCGTCGAGATTTGCTCGTTCAGCAGGGTGTCGTGAATTTCTTGCTTTTTCTCTTCCAGAGTCGGAGTGCTCGCAGCTTTGCGCTCGGATACTTTGATCACTTCGTACCCGCTTGACGTTTGAACGACATCGCTCAGACCTCCTGCCTGCAGCGCAAAGGCCGCCGTATCGAACGCTTCCTCTCCTTGTCCCTTCGAAACATATCCCAGGTCACCGCCGTTCTCCTTGGTGCTGGTGTCGGACGACTTTTCCTTGGCGACAGCGGCGAAGTCCGCTCCGTTCTTCAGGTCGGCAAGGATGGCGTCGGCTTCCTCTTTCGTTGCGGCTACGATATGGGCAGCTTTGACTTGCTCGGGCGTTTTGAGCGATTCCAGATTTTGATTGTAGTAGCTTTTGATTTGGTCATCGGTAATCTGAACTTGTGGCTCCAGTATTTTTTTCAGTGTGACTTGGTACTTCAGATTTTGCTTCAGGTCATCGACGGTCATCCCATAGGATTCAAGCACCTGCTGGAATTGCACCTCGCCGCCGGTTTGCTGAATGATCGATTCCAGCTCTTTGCTGATATCGTCACCAGTCACTTGAACGCCGGCCTTAGCTCCCTCTTGGCTAACGATTTCGTTCGTGATCATGTTGTCGAGCGCTTGTGCGCCCCCGCCAGATACCATATTGTCATACAGCTGTTTGGAGGTAATAGTCACTCCATTGACCTTGGCGACAGCTTGGCTGTTGTCTTCCGAAGCGCTCCTATTCATCGGAGGATACGCAATTACGTATACGACCAATAAGATCAATAGTATAGATGAAATGATCATCCATTTGCGGCTTGCAGTTTGTGTATGGTTCAACTTCATTTCCTCCTTTGTTTAAGCCGGTTAACGTTCGGCTCATGCTTCTCAATATAAACGATGAGCCTGAATGCTGTATGAGTTGAACCTGAATATTTGATGAATACATGATTTGGATGTTGTTGAGCGGAACAGCCCGATGCTGGCGCAACAAGGGCCGAATGGGCGTTGTTGGGGGCGGACGCGGCATGTGCGACTCGTAACAAAGACCAAATGGGAGTTGTTGGGGCCGGGCGAGGCAGTACGGCTCTCAACAAGGGCCGAATGGGCGTTGTTGGGTGCGGACGCGGCATGTACGGCTCTCAACAAGGGCCGAATGGGCGTTGTTGGGGACCGTCGAGGCATGTACGGCTCTCAACAAGGGCCAAATGGGCGTTGTTGGGTGCGGACGCGGCATGTGCGACTCATAACAAGGACCAAAAGGGCGTTGTTGGGGGCGGACGAGGCATGTACGGCTCTCAACAAGGACCAAAAGGGCGTTGTTGGGCCGGGCGAGGCATGTGCGACTCGTAACAAGGACCAAAAGGGCGTTGTTGGGTGCAGACGCGGCATGTACGGCTCTCAACAAGGGCCGAATGGGCGTTGTTGGAGGCCGACGCGGCATGTACGGCTCTCAACAAGGGCCGAATGGGCGTTGTTGGGGACCGTCGAGGCATGTACGGCTCTCAACAAGGGCCGAATGGGCGTTGTTGGAGGCCGACGCGGCATGTACGGCTCTCAACAAGGGCCGAATGGGCGTTGTTGGGGCCGTCGAGGCATATGCGACTCGTAACAAGGACCAAATGGGCGTTGTCGGGGCCGGGTGAGGCATGACGGCTCTCAACAAGGGCCCAAAGGGCGTTGTTGCGGACGCATGTCGGCATGACAGCCCGCAAGCGACGCCCTATCTGGCATAAAGTGTCCCTTGTTAATCGCGCCTATTCCCAGCTTGGGAGGCATACCGTAAACTTTCTGCCTACCCCAAGCGTGCTCTCGACACCGATCGTACCTCCGTGAGCTTCGACGATAGACTTCGAAATGGATAAGCCCAATCCCGCTCCACCATACATACGAGTGCGCGACGAATCGCTGCGGTAAAATCGTTCGAACAGATGCGGCAGATGCTCTTCGGCGATTCCGGGACCATTGTCGCTGACACTCAGCCCCGCGTCGCCGTTCGCGGTCGCGTACGCCGATACGACGACTCGCCCGCTGACAGGATCGGTATGTTGAACGGCATTATGCGCCAAGTTGAGAATCACCTGCTTGATTTTGTCAGGTTCGCAGACGCATTCGCTCCCATCGCTCACATTCAGCTCCAGCTCTCGGCCGTCGGCCAATAGGCGAAGCTGCGGCTCCATGTCGCCGATAATGTCGCGGAGATCCGCCTTCTTCAGCATCAGCTCGGGAGAGCGGTCCAGCTTCGCCAGCAGCAGCAAATCCTGCACCAGCTTATTGATCCGCACCGATTCGCCGTGCATGGAAGCCAGCACCTTGTTCATCTGCTCGGGCTGCTTCACGGCTCCCCTCAATAATATCTCCAAAAATCCGTGAATGGACGTAAGCGGCGTCCGCAGCTCGTGGGAAGCATCCGCCACGAACCGGCGCATCCGCTCTTTCGCTTCCTTCTCCGCCTCGAATGAAGCCCCGAGCCGCTCCAGCATCCCATTGAACGAAACGGCAAGCCGGTCCACTTCCGCCTGCCCCTGATGAATGGGGAAACGCTCGTTTAAATTGCCTGCGTCGATGCGCTCTACCGTCGTCACCATTTTTGACAGAGGGAGCAAGGTTTTCCTCAACACGGGAAGGAAGGCGAGAAGTCCGGCAAGCAAAGCCAGGAACGACAAGCCCAGGAATGTAGTCAACTGCTGGACCAGAACGTCCTTAAGCTGCTTCGTGCTGGTGCTTAGCTGAATGAGTCCCAGCTGTTTGCCATGGTTATAGAGAGGCTGCAGCACGAGGAGCTGCTCTTCACCCTGCTCGTTATTAGCTACCCGATAGTCGACACCCCCGGTTCCGCGCTGCATGGCCGCTGTATACTGCTCGCTGCTCAGCTGCACGGCGCTCGTCGTATCTGCATGGCCCCCGGATATAACTGTCACCTCTCCGCTGGGACTGATGTACGAAAGTGTGGAGTCCGGCATCAGCACAATCGGTATTTTACCTTTGCCGCCACCGCCGCCGTCCGAGGCATCGTCGCTCTTATCGTCGGATAAATTCCAAGCGTCATAAGGAAGAGACAGCATTTGATGCTGGATCGTCTGAGCCTTATTTTTATAGACAAATTGCTGCATAAACACATATTGAAATACTCCGATCAACAACAGCAATGCCGCAAGAACCAGAAGCGACCGGGAAACGATTTGAAACCGCAAAGATTTGGGAAAGCCGAACCGGCTGCTTCTCATTAGTAATTTAGGATGCTCTAGTTGTAACAACGTCATGTATGCCGCCTCCCTCGTTCTTGATGTGATTCCTATTATCCTACGGCTCGCTGAATCCCATCTGTATAGTTTCTGAAGACTTGCTGAGTGAAAAACAGACCGGATTTCAGGAAATCCTCAGCGCGAAATCATGTTCATTTCAGGTTTGGGGTTCATGATAAATACCGTAACGCAGCACAAAACCGATCCAGAGGAGGACAATCATCATGCAGAAAACACCATTTAAACATATGTTCGCGGCCTTCATGGCCGGTTCCGTCGTCGTAGGCAGCCTGATGTTCGCATCCGATCAACTGAATGTATTTAGCGGCGGTATTGCCGCAGCGACTCCCGCAGCGACTCCCGCCACAACGGCTGCAGCGGTGCAAACAGCTTCCGCTACGGCTTCTTCACAAGCTTCCGCATCGCTCGCAGCGGTTAAAGCCGGGAACGCTTCGGTATCCGATATCGCGAAGGCGGCCAGCCCGGCCGTCGTCAAAATCGAAACGGTCGTCCAATCGGCCGGAAGCCGCAGCTTTACCGGTTCGCAGGAGGGGAGCGGCATCGGCTCCGGATTTATTTTCGATGCGTCCGGATACATCCTTACCAATGAGCATGTCGTGGACGGCGCATCCCAAATTCAGGTGTACGTGCAGGGCTATGACAAGCCGTTTACAGCAACGCTGCTCGGCAGCAGCTACGATCTGGACCTCGCCGTATTGAAGATCGAAGGAGGACAAGCCTTCCCTACGCTTGCGCTTGGCAGCTCCGAGAACGCGCAAGCCGGGGATTGGGTCGTGGCGATCGGCAATCCGTATGACTTCGACTACACCGTTACGGCCGGCGTCCTCAGCGCGAAGGAACGGGAGATCAGTATCGATGATTCGCAAGGAACGCGAAATTACAAGCATCTGATCCAGACGGACACCTCGATCAATCCCGGCAACTCGGGGGGACCGCTGCTGAACATGAACGGCGAAGTGATCGGCATTAACACGGCCGTCAGCTCGGAAGCCCAAGGGATCGGATTCGCCATTCCGGCCGAAACGGTGAGCTCCGTCATCGACAAGCTGAAAAATAACGAAAGCATACCGAAGCAGGCATCGCCGTACATCGGGGTCAGTGTGCAGGATGTGACGGAGGATATGCAAGCGGACCTTCAGCTCAATGAGGCGGCCGGCGTAGTCGTGATGTCGGTGCAGCGGCAGTCCCCTGCCTTTCAGGCGGGAGTTCGCCAATATGACGTCATTACCGCCGTTAACGGCAGCAAGATTTCCAATACGGAAGCTCTAACCAAGCAAATTCAAGCCGCACAAGTCGGAGATACGCTGTCCTTGACCATCAACCGGGCTGGGAAAACGCAAAATATCAGCGTCAAAGTGAACGACAAGAACGCGGCGAATTGATTGGGAACGAGCGGTACGGTCCAACCGTCAACTTCGGCTCGCGAGAACAAAAAACGACACGGTCAGAACCTGAAGGAGCGGCCCGGAATTTTGTAACACTCGGCGCATTGGACATTTTTTCAATATCGATCCACTCACTGGCCCGTAAGCCTGCAAATGTGCAGAAATCAGTCGGGCAGTGGAGCCTGGTTCGGCAGGATTCATGCAAATGCGCAGGCTTCTGAAGCGGTAAAGCTCCGGCGAAAGCCCGTCATGAAAATATGACTGTACTTCTGCACGCATTCATCCTAAAGGGGATGTGGCGGAGCATGATTCCTGTACTTTTGCTTTCATCATTACTTGGCAAGTCTTTGTAGTATGAAAAAATCCACCGGCTCGCACGAATTCCATCGTGCAAACCGGTGGATTTGATTTTTCCGTCCTACTTCAGCGCCTTCATCGCAATATCGGTACGATAATGCTTGCCTTCGAAGCGGATTTTATCCGCTTCGGCGTAGGCGCGCTCCCGCGCTTCGCGAATGTCCCGGCCGAGGCCGGTAATGCCGAGCACGCGGCCGCCGTTGGTGACGATGCGGCCGTCTTCGGCTACCGCCGTACCGGCGTGGAACACGAGCGCGTCCCTCACGTCGCCCAGCCCTTCGATCGGCAGCCCCTTCTTATACGCTCCCGGGTAGCCGCCCGATGCGGCAATCACGCAAACCGCCGCCTGCTCGCTCCACTTGATGTCGAGGTCGGCGAGCGTACCGTTCATCGTCGCCAGCACGATATCGAGCAGCGGCGTCTCCAGCCGCGGCAGCAGCACCTGCGTCTCCGGATCGCCGAAGCGGGCGTTGAACTCGATCGTCTTCGGCCCCTGCGCCGTAATCATGAGTCCCGCGTAGAGAATACCGCTGAATTTGCGTCCTTCCGCGACCATAGCCCGCGCCGCCGGCTTCACGATCGTCTCGATCGCCTCGTCGACGATCGCTTGCGGGATGTGCGGCACCGGCGAATACGTGCCCATGCCGCCCGTGTTCGGACCTTCATCGTTGTCGAACACCGGCTTATGGTCCTGCGACGGCACCATCGGCCGCACCGTTTCGCCGTCTACGAACGCGAGCAGCGACATCTCCTGCCCCTGCAGGAACTCCTCGATCACAACGGCATTGCCGGACTCGCCGAACACCTTGTCGACCATAATATCGCGTAAGGCCTTCTCGGCTTCTTCCCACGACCGCGCAACGATAACGCCCTTGCCTGCGGCAAGACCGTCCGCCTTAATGACGATCGGCAGCCGCTGCTGCTGCAAATACGCCAGCGCCGGCTCGAACGACTCGAACGATTCGTAGGCAGCCGTCGGAATGTTATACTTGCGCATAAGCTCCTTCGTGAACACCTTGCTGCCCTCGATAATGGCGGCGTTGGCGCGCGGTCCGTACGCCTTGATGCCGCGCTCCTCCAGGTAATCCACCAGTCCCGCGGACAACGGGTCGTCGGGCGCTACGAAGACGAGGTCGATGTTCCGTTCCAAAGCGAACGCCGCAATTTTATCGAAATCCAGCTCCCCGATCGGAACGCACTCCGCCAGCTCGGCGATGCCGCCGTTGCCCGGCGCGCAATACAGCTTCGTAATTTCCGGGCTCTTGCGCAGCGCCCAAACAATGGCATGCTCACGGCCTCCGCGGCCAATCACCAATACTTGCATCGCAGTAGTCCCTCCCGGTTACTTGTTAATGACCGTCAATACCGCTTCCCCGTTATCGCGGCGAATCGTCTTCACCAGCAGGGAAATCCGGTTGTCCGCATTCAGCAAATCCCAATAATAACGGGCCGTCTCCCCCGCATCGTCGAACAGGGGCGCAAGCCGCGGCTCGCCGTCGAACGAAGGCAGCGGATTGCCGTCGCCCTGGTACGTCGAGATGAAATGCCCGTACCCCGCAATCGCCTGCTCATAGTGAAAATACTGCCGCTTCGTCTGCGACTCGTCGTTGTCGTTCGACTTCAGAATCGACAGCTTGTAGGCGTTTTGCTTGTCGCCGAGATCCACAATGCCCGAAATGCGCGGCGTAAAATTCGGACCGTCCGGCTCATACGTGCGAGTCGCCAGAGCGCTTTCGAACGTGCCGCCGTTTTGCAGCGCCTCATAGATCGTGTCGGTCTGATCGCCGTTCGTGACGATATGCGCCCCGCCGACGTGACGAACCGGATAATAAATAATAAGCGAAGGATCGGACAGCTTGGCCGGATCGGCCGCTTCCGTCCGCAGGAAGCCGTTCGGCTCCTCTACGAAAATCCGATTGCGGCTGTTCTCGCTCCGCCCCATAATCCAATACACCTGCACGAACCGCGTACCGTCCGGCGTCAGGCCGATAACGATGCCCCGCCCCGGGTACGAATTCCCCTTCAAATCGCTGATCGTCCGCTCCGCCAGCGCCTTCCATGCTCCTGCCATAGCCGTCCAAATCCCCTTTTTGAAAAATCTCTAGAATTAGTGGTGGAACAACCGTACGCCGGAGTATACCATCACCATACCGTAGTCGTTAGCCGCCTGAACAACCTCTTCGTCGCGCATCGAGCTGCCGGCCTGCACGACGTACTTCACGCCGCTGCGGGACGCGCGGTCGATGTTGTCGCGGAACGGCAGGAACGCATCCGAGCCGTACGCCACGTTCGTCAGACCGCTGAGCCATTCGCGCTTCTGCTCGCGGGTCAGCCGCGGCGGCACTTCCTCGAACGCCTGCTCCCAGCTTGCCTGCTCGATCGGCGTCAGCTCTTCCTCCAGCCACAGGTCGATCGCGTTGTTCTGCTCGGCGCGCGCGAGCCCTTCGCGGAACTTCATGTTCAGCGCGATCGGGTGCTGGCGAAGGTACCAGCGGTCCGCTTTGTCGCCCGCAAGACGCGTACAGTGAATCCGCGACTGCTGCCCGGCGCCGATGCCGATCGTTTGACCGTCCAGCGCGTAGCAGATCGAGTTGGACTGCGTGTATTTCAGCGTGATCAGGGCAACAAGCAGGTCACGCTTCGCGCTGTCCGGCAGCTCCTTGTTCTCCGTAACGATACGCTCGAAGGAGGCCTCGGTCAGCACGGCGTTGTTGCGCTCCTGCTGCAGCGTCAGGCCGAACAGGTTGCGCTGCTCGATCGGCTCCGGCACATAGTTGGGGTCGATCTCAAGGATGAGGTACTTGCCGCCCTTCTTCTGCTTCAGAATTTCGAGCGCCTCCGGCGTGTAGCCGGGAGCGACGACGAGGTCGGATACTTCGCGCTTCAGCAGCTGCGCGGTCGAAGCGTCGACGACGTCGCTCAATGCAGCCGCGTCGCCGAACGACGACATGCGGTCCGCGCCGCGCGCACGCGCATAGGCCGTAGCGAGAGGAGACAGCTCCAGGCCGCTGACGCCGTACGCCTTCGCCAGCTCCGGCGTCAGCGGGCTGTATACCGCCGCGCCCGCAGGGGATACGTGCTTGAACGAAGCCGCCGCCGGCTGGCCCGTCGCATGACGCAGCTCGCGCACAAGCTGGAATGCGTTCAGCGCATCAAGCAGGTTGATAAAGCCCGGATCGCCGTTTACGACGCGAAGCGGCAGCGGCTTGCCGCCGTTCGTCAGCTTCGCTTCTTTCTGATGAGGATTCATCCCATATCGCAGGGAAAGCTCGTACACATCCGTCATGGTCGTTGTACCGTCCTTATTTCCGTATTAGTGAATTCGTACCCGGCGGCCGTCCTCGTTCAGCTTTACGCGACCCGCGCGCAGCCAGCCGATAACCTCCGGGTACAGCTCGTGCTCGATGGAATGAATTCGGGCCGCCAGCGTTTCCGCCGTATCGTCTTCCCGGATCGGGAGAGCCCGCTGCGCAATGATCGGTCCGGTATCCATGCCGCCGTCAACGAAATGCACGGTGACCCCCGTCACCTTCGCCCCATGCGCCAGCGCCTGACCGATGGCATCGTAGCCCGGAAAAGCCGGCAGCAGCGACGGATGCACATTAATCATCCGCCCCGCATACGGCTCCACAAGCTCCGCCGTAATGATCCGCATGTAACCCGCGAGAACGATAAGGTCGATGCTCCGCGCCTCCAGCTCCGCCCGAATCATCCGTTCGTACGCCTCGCGGGAGTCATACTCCTTCGGCCGGAACGCGAGCACGTCGACACCCGCCGCTTGCGCCCGTAGGGCGACCTTCGCCTGCGGCCGGTCGCAGACAAGCAGCCCGACCGTTGCGTCGAGCCGCCCATCCTGCACTGCATCTACAATCGCTTGAAAATTAGAACCGCTCCCGGAAGCAAACACCGCAATCCGGTAAGGGGACGGTGCAGTCATTAGACAACCGCTCCCCGGAACGTAACGACGCGCTCGCCGGCCGTCACGCGGCCGAGGCGGTATACGTCTTCGCCCTGCTCGCGCAGCAGCTTGACGGCCGCTTCGGCATCGTCCTCAGAGACGACGATAACCATCCCGATGCCCATGTTAAACGTGCGGAACATGTCATTGTTGGAGACGGAGCCGACTTCCTGCAGCAGGCGGAAAATCGGCTGGATCGGCCATGAGCCGTAGTCGATCTCGACATTCACGCCGTCCGGCAGGACGCGCGGGATATTTTCGAGGAAACCGCCGCCCGTAATGTGCGCCATCCCTTTGACCGTAACGCTCTCCATCAGCTTGAGCAGCGGCTTCACGTAAATTTTCGTCGGCGCGAGCAGCACGTCGCCAAGCACCTTGCCTTCGAGCTGGTCAAGGCGGTCGGTCAGCTTGTAGCCTTTCTTCTCCAGCAGCAGCTTGCGAACGAGCGAGAAGCCGTTCGAGTGAACGCCGCTTGAAGCGAGTCCCAGCACGACGTCGCCTGCCGCAATGGACCGGCCGTCAACGATCTTCTTCTTATCGACGATGCCGACGGTGAAGCCGGCGATGTCGTACTCGCCTTCCGCGTACATGCCGGGCATCTCCGCCGTTTCGCCCCCGATGAGCGCTGCGCCCGCCTGGCGGCAGCCGTCGGCGATGCCGGAGACGATCGCTTCGATTTTCTCCGGGATCACCTTGTCGCAAGCGAGATAGTCCAGGAAGAACAGCGGCTCCGCACCCTGAACGACGACGTCGTTCACGCACATCGCAACGGCGTCGATGCCGATCGTGTCATGCTTGTCCATCGCAAACGCCAGCTTCAGCTTCGTGCCGACACCATCCGTTCCCGATACGAGCACCGGCTCCTCATACTTGTCCTTGTTCAATCCGAACAGGGCGCCGAAGCCGCCGAGGTCCGTCAGAACCTCCGGACGGAACGTCGTCTTGACGTGCTTCTTCATCCGCTCGACCGCTTCGTTTCCGGCGGCGATGTCCACCCCGGCTTGTTTGTACGCGTCCGACATTAGTACACACTCCTTGTTTTGTTCGCTCTGCGGCGTCTTGCGGGCCGCTCTATCTATTCGTCCACCAAACGGCGGCGCGAAATCCGTTATGTCACATCGTTATCCTAACAACCTTGTAAAGGGTGTACTTTGCGCAGTACGTTTTCGCATGGCGTAGTACATTTTCGGATTACGCATTACGCATCACGCATTACGCATCACGCAAATCGCACTGCGCTTAACCGCATATCGCCCCATCAGTCGCAGCCGCAGCCTGCCTTCGCATGATCCGTAATTTCCGTCGGATACTTGTTGTCGAAGCAAGCCGTGCAGTGACCGCGGTTCTCCTCCTGCGCCGTCCGCCCGATCGCCTCCAGCAGCCCTTCCTGACTGAGAAAATGCAAGGAATCCGCGTTAATCGCCTTGCGAATTTCTTCGATCGATTTCTGCGCGGCAATCAGCTCCTTGCGGTCCGGCGTATCGATGCCGTAGAAGCAAGGGTTCTGGAACGGCGGCGAGGAGATGCGCACATGCACCTCGGTCGCCCCCGCTTCACGCAGAAGGTTGACGATGCGAAGCGATGTCGTGCCGCGCACGATCGAATCGTCGATCATGACGACGCGCTTGCCTTCGACGACCTTGCGCACCGCACTCAGCTTCATCTTCACGCCCTGCTCGCGCAGCTCCTGGCTCGGCTGAATGAACGTCCGGCCCGTGTACCGGTTCTTGATCAGCCCGAGCTCGTACGGGATGCCCGTTTGCTCCGCGAAGCCGATCGCCGCCGAGATCGAGCTGTCCGGGACGCCGGTCACTACGTCCGCATCGACGAACGACTCCGTCGCCAGACGCTTGCCCATCCGCTTGCGCGCCGAGTGAATGTTAATGGCGTCGATATCGCTGTCCGGGCGGGCAAAATAAATGTATTCCATCGCGCAGATCGCGCGCTTCTTCGCTTCCGTAAACCGATCCAAATGCAGACCGTCGCGATCCAGCACGAGCAGCTCGCCCGGCTCCAGATCGCGCACCGCTTCCCCGCCGACCGCATCGAAGGCGCACGTCTCGGAAGCGAACAAATACGCATCGCCAAGGCGGCCCATCACGAACGGGCGCAGCCCGTGCGGATCGAGCGCGGCGATCAGCTTATCCTTCGTCATGACGAGGAACGCATAAGCCCCTACGATCTGCCCAAGCGCATCCTTAACGGCGTCAACAATATCGTCGTGCTCGGAACGCGCAATCAGATGCGCCAGCACTTCGGTATCGCTCGTCGTTTGGAAAATCGACCCCATCCGCTCCAGCTTGCGGCGCAGCTCCGGCGCGTTGACCAGGTTCCCGTTCGTAGCAATCGCCAGATCGCCTTCGCGATACTTGAACACGAGCGGCTGCGCGTTCTGCAGCTTGCTCTCGCCAGCGGTCGAATAACGGACATGCGCAACGGCGCCCGTCCCTTGCAGACCCGGCAGCGTGTTGTTGTCGAATACTTCCTTCACGAGCCCCATACCGCGGTGGTAATGGAAATTGTCCGCATCCGCGGTACAGATGCCCGCGCTCTCCTGACCGCGGTGCTGCAGCGCGTGCAGCCCGTAGTAGCAGAGCGACGCGGCGTCGGGGTGACCGAACACCCCGAACACGCCGCACTCCTCGCGCAGCTTGTCGGTCCAGCCGTCGTGCGGAGACGTGCCTTCGTTATAGTAATCGCCGCTCCACAGCGTCTCTACGTCCGACGAGGCCACGGCGTCCCAGGCCCGCTCGGCGCCGGGCACCGTGCCCGAAGCGAACGACGACCCGAACTCCATGCTCAGCAGCCCGCTGTTGCGAGCTGCCGAGCTTCTGTTCGCAGGCGCCGCCATATCCGCACCGCCTGCCGCCATCGCTTGAGCGTCGCTACCAACCGCTGACTGACCGTGTGACTGACTCTGGTTCCCCTCTTCATCCGACGCTCTTATTTCATATAGCATGGGATCGCTTCCTTCCAGACTTTTTCCAACGTTGCAACTTCCGAGCGGATCCCTTCCTTACCGTTAACAGTAACCGTCAGCTGCGAACCGCCGACCTTGCCGATCTCGCGGCACGGCACGCCGCGCTCCGCGAGCAGCTTTTGAAGCGCAGAAGCCTTGTCCGGCTTGGCGCTCAGCACGATGCGCGACTGCGACTCGCTGAACAGCGCTACATCGGCGCGCAGCTCGCTGTCCACGGCAACCGTGGCGCCGATGCCGCCGCTGATGCAGGACTCCGCCAGCGCAACCGCCAGACCGCCCTCGGACAAATCGTGAGCCGAGGCGACCAGTCCGCCGCGGATCGCTTCCAGCACCGCCTGCTGCAGCTTACGCTCGACAGCCAGGTCCAGCACCGGCGGACGGCCTTCCGTTACGCCGTGCACGACGTACTGGAACTCGCTGCCGCCCAGCTCCGCCTTCGTTTCGCCCAGCAGCAGCACAACGTCGCCCTCAGCCTTAAAGCCTTGCGTCGTAATATGATCAACGTCCTCGACGAGACCGACCATGCCGATAACCGGCGTCGGGTAGATCGCGCCTTTGGCGTTCTCGTTGTACAGCGATACGTTGCCGCCGATAACCGGTGTGTCCAGCTCGCGGCAAGCTTCCGCCATGCCGTCGACCGCTTTCTCCAGCTGCCAGAAAATTTCCGGCTTCTCCGGCGAACCGAAGTTGAGGTTATCCGTTACGGCAAGCGGCAATCCGCCGGAGCAGACGATATTGCGCGCCGCTTCGCTGACCGCAATGCGGCCGCCGACTTCCGGATCGAGATACACATACCGGCCGTTGCAATCGGTCGTCATGGCAAGCGCCTTACGCGTTCCCGGCACGCCGACCACCGCAGCGTCCGAGCCCGGACGAACGAACGTCTCCGTGCGAACCATCGAATCGTATTGGTTGTACACCCATTCCTTCGAAGCGACCGTCGGCGACGCGAGCACCTTCTTCAAGGCGTCCGTCAGATCGGTTACTTCGGCGTAACGGAGCGTGTCGACGGCACCATTTTCCGCATAGTAGGCAGGCTCCCTGGAAGGCTTGTTGTACACCGGGCACTCGTCGACGAGCGCGCCGACCGGCATGTCGCCCACCAGCTCACCCTTGTGGAACAGCTTCAGACGGCCGTCGTCGGTCACCTTGCCGACCTTCGCGCAGATGACGCCCCACTTCTCGAAAATCGCCCGCGCCTTCGCCTCGTTCTCCGGCGAGACCACGAACAGCATCCGCTCCTGCGACTCGGAGAGCATCATTTCGTACGGGGTCATGCCGATTTCGCGCTGCGGCACTTCATCGAGGTACAGCTCGATGCCGTTGCCGGCCTTCGACGCCATCTCCGCGGACGAGCAAGTCAGACCCGCTGCGCCCATATCCTGAATGCCGAGCACGATACCGGAAGCGATCAGCTCCAGGCACGACTCCATCACGAGCTTCTCCATGAACGGATCGCCGACCTGTACCGCAGGACGCTTCGACTCGGACTCCTCCGTCAGCTCCTCGGACGCGAACGTCGCCCCGTGGATCCCGTCGCGGCCCGTTGCCGGTCCGACGTAGAACACCGGGTTGCCGACGCCCTTCGCCACACCCTTCTGAATCTGATCATGGTTAATAAGACCGACGCACATGGCGTTAACGAGCGGATTGCCTTCGTAGCTCTCGTCGAACATCACTTCGCCCGCAACGGTCGGGATGCCGATACAGTTGCCGTAGCCGGCGATACCGGACACGACATGCTCGAACAGGTAACGGACGCGGTCGTTCTCCAGACGACCGAAGCGCAGCGAGTTCAGCAGAGCGACAGGACGCGCCCCCATCGAGAAAATATCGCGGATAATGCCGCCCACCCCGGTCGCCGCGCCTTGATAGGGCTCGATGGCCGACGGATGGTTGTGCGACTCGATTTTGAATACGACAGCCTGATTGTCGCCGATATCGACGACGCCAGCGCCCTCGCCCGGTCCCATCAGGACGCGAGGGCCGCTTGTCGGGAAGCGGCGCAGCACCGGCTTGGAATTTTTGTACGAGCAGTGCTCCGACCACATGACCGAGAACACGCCGATTTCGACGTAGTTCGGCTTGCGCCCGAGGAAGCCGCAAATTTTCGCATACTCGTCGTCGGTGACACCCATTTGCTTGTAGAGCTTCTGCTCTGCGATTTGCTCCGCGTTCGGCTCCTTAGCCGCCGATAACTGCTGTGCCACTCTGTTCCCTCCATGCGTTCAAGATCGATGTAAACATACGCTTGCCGTCCGCCGAGCCGAGCAGCTCGTGCACGGCGCGCTCCGGATGCGGCATCATGCCGACGACGTTGCCGGCTGCGTTCGATACGCCTGCGATATCGTCCACCGAGCCGTTCGGGTTGTTGCCCGCTTCGTAGCGAAACACGATTTGGCCGTTTTGCTGCAGCTCCTTCAGTGTCGCTTCATCACAGTAGTAGCTGCCTTCGCCGTGCGCGATCGGAATGTCGATCAGCTCGTTCTCCGCGTAATCGCTGGTGAACGGCGTCCGGTTGTTCACGACGCGAAGCTTCGCGCTATGGCAGCGGAATTTCAATTCCTTGTTGCGCAGCAGCGCCCCCGGCAGCAGACGGGCTTCGGTCAAGATCTGGAACCCGTTGCAAATGCCGAGAATGTATTTGCCCTTCTCCGCCGCTTCCTTCAGCGCGGCCATGACCGGCGCGAATTGGGCGATTGCCCCGCAGCGGAGATAATCCCCGTAAGAGAAACCGCCCGGCACGAGAATCGCGTCGTAAGCGGAAAGATCCGTCGATGTATGCCATACGTATTCCACCGGTTGACCGATCGTCGACTCGACCGCCTTGAAGCAGTCGATGTCGCAGTTCGAGCCCGGAAACACCAGTACTCCGAATTTCATGATTGCCGAGGCCTCCTCACAAGCTCATCTTGGAAAGCTGTCATCGTAAGCAAAAATGCTGCCGTCTCTGCGAAAGCGCACTTGACGTGCGCCGGTGTCTGTCCGTGCACAGCGTCACGCGTCAGGAAACGCAAGCTTGCGTCCGCTGACTCACCGTAACATGCGTCGCTGTCCATCCGTCCCTTGCGTCCGTCGGAACCGGGTTCCCGCGCAACTCCACGGGCCGTGCCGGTTACGCCTGCTCCAGCTCGTAACGGTAATCTTCGATCACCGTGTTGGCGAGCAGCTTCTCGCACATCGCCTTCACGCGGGCTTCCGCTTCGTTCTTATCCGACGTTTGCAGCTCCAGCTCGACATACTTGCCTACGCGCGCCTTGCCGACTTCGCCGAAGCCGAGCGCGTGCAGAGCGCCTTGTACGGCGCTGCCTTGGGGGTCGAGTACATTTTGCTTAATGGTGACGTATACCTTCGCTTTCATCATGGGGGGTTCTCCTCCTCCGGGGGTTTAGGGTACTGCTGTCTTTCGTGCTTAGTCTATTTTCGAAGTCAGTTTGCGGTAAATGTCATGGTAGCGATCCGCCGTAGCTTGCACCACTTCGTCCGGCAGCGGATCCGGCTCGCTGTTTTTGTCCCAGCCGGAGTTTGCCAGGTACGTGCGCACCGGCTCTTTGTCCAGACTGTCGATCTCAATATCAAGCGCGTACTTGTCCTTCGCCCAGAAACGGGACGAATCCGGCGTCAGCATTTCGTCGATAATGAGCAGCTGGTCGCCGATGAAGCCGAATTCGAACTTCGTGTCGGCGAGGATGATGCCGCGGTCTTCGCAGTATACCTGAGCATTGGCGTAGATATGCTGGCTGCGCTGCATCAGCTTCTTGGTCATATTTTCGCCGAAGCGCTCTATCATTTGGTCAATCGTAATATCCTCGTCGTGGCCGACATCGTTCTTGATCGCCGGTGTGAAGATCGGGCTCGGCAGCTTTTCGTTCTTGCGCAGTCCCGCCGGCAGCTCATGCCCGTTGATTTTGCCCGTTTCCTGGTACTGACGCCAGCCGCCGCCGGTAATGTAGCCGCGGACGACGCATTCGACCGGAATCCGGATCGCCTTGTACGTCACCATCACGCGCCCAACTAGAGGCTGAGCGTTCTCAGGTCTGACATACCCCTGATCGATCAGCTTGGTGATGTCCGTATGAATCATATGGTTGGCGAAGAAACCGCCCATCTGATTGAACCAAAATTCGCTCAGCCGATTGAGCACGCGCCCTTTGTCCGGCACACCCGGCTTCAAGATGTAGTCGAAAGCGGAGATGCGGTCGGTCACGACGATCAGAAAATGTTCCCCCAGGTCATACAGCTCGCGAACCTTGCCTTTGTATACGAGCGGAGCTTCCACTAAGCCTTCTGCAGTCAATAGCGCGTTGTTCGTCATGAGCTTGCTGCCTCCTATTCGAGTCCCAATCGGGCAAAAATCGTATCCACATGCTTCAAATGCCAGCTCGGATCGAAGCAGTCGGCGATTTCTTCAGCGGATAGCTGCTCGGCGATCGCCGGCGTATTCTCGATAATGTCGCGGAACGAGCGCTGCTCCTCCCACGCCTGCATCGCTCTCGGCTGCACGGTGTCGTACGCCTGCTCGCGGGAGAAGCCTTTGTCGATCAGCTTCGTCATCACGCGGCCGGAGAACGGTACGCCGTACGTCGATTGCATATTGCGCAGCATGTTGTGCGGGAACACCGTCAAGTTCTTCACGATGTTGGAGAACCGGTTCAGCATGTAATCCAGCAGGCAAGTCGCATCCGGCAAAATGATGCGCTCCACCGACGAGTGGCTGATGTCGCGCTCGTGCCAGAGCGGTACGTTCTCGTAAGCCGACAGCATGTGGCCGCGAATGACGCGCGACAAGCCGGAGATGTTCTCGCAGCCGATCGGGTTGCGCTTGTGCGGCATCGCCGACGAGCCCTTCTGGCCCTTCGCGAACGGCTCCTCAACCTCGCGGAACTCGCTCTTCTGCAGCGCGCGGATCTCGGTCGCGAACTTGTCGAGCGACGTTGCGATCAGCGCCAGCGTCGCCATGTATTCGGCATGGCGGTCGCGCTGCAGCGTCTGCGTCGAGATCGGCGCCGCCTTCGTGCCGAGCTTCTCGCACACGTATTGCTCCAGGAACGGATCGGCGTTGGCGTACGTGCCGACGGCTCCGGAGATTTTACCGTATTGGACCTGCTCCGCCGCGGTGCGGAACCGCTGCAGGTTGCGCTTCATCTCTTCGTGCCACAGCGCCATCTTGAGACCGAACGTGGTCGGCTCGGCATGGACGCCATGGGTACGCCCCATCATGGGCGTGTGCTTGTATTGGATCGCTTTATCTTTGAGAATGTCGATGAAGCGGATGATGTCCTGCTCCAAAATTTCGTTCGCCTGCTTCAGCAGGTAGCCTAGCGCCGTATCGACGACGTCCGTCGAGGTGAGGCCGTAATGCACCCATTTGCGCTCCGGACCTACCGTTTCCGATACCGCCCGCGTGAACGCGATCACATCGTGGCGGGTTTCCTGCTCAATCTCGTAAATGCGGTCGATGTTGAAGGTTGCGTTCGCGCGCAGTGCGGCGACGTCCTCCTTCGGGATGACGCCGAGCTCCGCCCATGCTTCGCAGGACAGCAGCTCCACCTCCAGCCAAGCCTTGAACTTGTTCTCTTCCGTCCAAATACGCGCCATCTCCGGCCGTGTATACCGTTCTAACATGGTTGTTCCTCCACTCCGAATGTTCGGTTTTTATCTATATAAGGTTTGGTTATCGATTGATGGGCCGGTTATCGGCGTTCGTCCTGCGTGTGGAGCACTTAGGTTACTTTGAGCACTTAGCTACTTTGAGCACTTAGCTACTTTGAGCACTTAGCTACTTTGAGCACTTAGCTACTTTGAGCACTTAGGTTACTCGAGCATTTAGGAAGACTCTGAGCGCTCCAGGGACTTCTGTCACTTCGAGGACTGCAGATACTGGTGAGCACCTCAGGCTGTTCAAGCACTACAGGGATTGGAGCACACTTCAGGTGTATCGAGCACTGCAGGTATTGAGTGCACCTCGGATTTTTCGAAAACTGAGAGCACTTCGAACACTTCATGGCTCTTGCCCGATCCGCTCAACAACGACCTTTCGGCCCTTGTTTCACCTCGCCGGATGCCCCGTCCCGCTCAACAACGCCCATTCGGACTTTGTTTCACCTCGCCGGACGCCCCGTCCCGCTCAACAACGCCCTTTCGGACTTTGTTTCACCTCGCCGGACGCCCCGTCCCGCTCAACAACGCCCTTTCGGCCCTTGTTTCACCCAGCCGGTCGCCCGCTCCGCTCAACAACGCCCATTCGGCCCTTGTTTCACCCAGCCGGTCGCCCGCTCCGCTCAACAACGCCCATTCGGCCCTTGTTTCACCTCGCCAGACGCCCCGTCCCGCTCAACAACGCCCATTCGGACTTTGTTTCACCTCGCCAGACGCCCGCTCCGCTCAACAAAGCCCATTCGGCCTTTGTTTCACCTCGCCAGACGCCCCGTCCCGCTCAACAACGCCCTTTCGGCCCTTGTTTCAACTCGCCAGACGCCCCATCCCGCTCAACAACGCCCATTCGGACTTTGTTTCACCTCGCCAGACGCCCGCCCCGCTCAACAACGCCCTTTCGGACTTTGTTTCACCTCGCCGGACGCCCGATCCGCTCAACAACGCCCTTTCGGCCCTTGTTTCACCCAGCCGGTCGCCCGCTCCGCCCAACAACGCCCTTTCGGACCTTGTTTCCATCTTTGCAAGACACTCGCCACGTCCAACAACGTCCTTTTAGCTTTTGCTGCAACCTACGCCGACAAACAGTTCCGCCCTGACATCGCCCGTCCTGACCTTACTGTTACAGTCTATTCTCGCTTCTGCTCCCGCCAAATGCCGGTGCGCTCCACCCAGGCGAGCGCCTTCTCCACATCGTCGGTCAGCAGATTGATATGCCCCATCTTGCGCTTATCCTTCGCTTCATGTTTACCGTACAGGTGCAGCTTCACCGTAACGCCGCCAATGCCGTTTCCTGCAGCATCTCTCCGGGAGCCTTCCGCCGCATTGCCTGCGACAGCGGCCGAAGCGGCATCGGCTGTCCGCGCAGCACCACACGCCGCCCCGCCACAGGCTCCGAATCCCTCCGGCTCCGCCGACGCCAGCCAGCTCAGCAGCGGCTCCACGTGCTCGCCGAGCACGTTCACCATGACGACCGGCGTACGCAGCGTCGTCGGTCCGAGCGGCAGGTCGCAGATCGCGCGCACATGCTGCTCGAACTGCGAAGTGACGCAGGCCTCCATCGTGTAATGGCCGGAGTTGTGGGGCCGCGGCGCGAGCTCGTTCACGAACAGCTCGCCGCCCGCGGTGACGAACATCTCCACTGCCACCAGGCCGACGACGCCGAGCGCCTCGGCGATGCGGCGCGCCAGCTCCTCCGCGCGGGCGATCACATCCTGCGGCACTCGGGCGGGCACGATCGAGAGATGCAGGATGTTGTCCACATGCACGTTCTCCGCTGCCGGGAACGTGCGCACCTCGCCGCTCGGACTGCGGGCGGCGATGACGCTGAGCTCGCGCTCGAACGTAATCCACTTCTCGAGCACGAGCTCGACCTTGCCACGGCCGAGCGCCTCATAGGCCGCTTCCAGCTCGTCCTCGGCGCGGATCACCCGCTGCCCTTTGCCGTCGTAGCCGCCGGTGGCCGTCTTCAGCACGCACGGCAGGCCGAGCCGGGCTGCGGCCTCACGCAGCTGCGAGGCGCTGACGATCTCCTCGTAGGGAGCCACCTTGACGCCCGCCGCCTCGATCGCCCGCTTCTCGCGCAGCCGGTGCTGCGTCACGTAGAGCAGCCCGCTGCCCTGCGGAACGTAGCATTCCCGCTCCAGCAGCTCGGTAACGCGGGCGTCGACATTCTCAAACTCATACGTAATGACGTCGGACAGCTCCGCGAGCGTACAAGCCGCTTCCACATCGTTGTAAGCCGCCGTAAGCTGGCGCGAAGCTACTTGCCCGCAAGGCGAGTCCGGCGTCGGATCGAGAGTGACGAACCGGTAGCCGAGGTGCGAGCCGGCGAGCGCCATCATCCGTCCGAGCTGGCCGCCGCCGAGAATGCCGATCGTCGCCCCCGGGAGTATGCGTTTCCCGGCAGATGCCGCCGGCTGGCCCGCTTGCCGCGGCTGAGTCGTGCCTCCGCCGCTCTTTTCATTCATCGACACGCCGATCCCCGCCTTTCCTGCAACGCCGTCTCCGCTCATTCCAGCTCTCCCGCTTCCAGCACCGCCTGCTTCGTCTTCTCGCGGCGCACGCGCACGCGCTCCCGCAACTCCGGCTCGAACGCGCCGATCATTTGTGCTGCCAGCAGCCCGGCATTCGTCGCCCCCGCAACGCCGATCGCCACGGTCGCAACCGGAATGCCCGCCGGCATCTGTACGATCGAAAGCAGCGAATCAAGTCCGTTCAGCGCCGCCGATTTGACCGGCACGCCGATCACCGGCAGCTCCGTCTTCGCCGCGACCATGCCCGGCAAATGCGCTGCGCCTCCCGCGCCGGCTATAATGACCTGCAGTCCGCGCGAGACCGCCGTCTCTGCATATTCAAACATCAAATCCGGCGTCCGATGCGCCGAAACCACCTTCTTCTCGTACGGAACGCCGAGCTCCTCCAGCACCTCGCAAGCGTGCCGCATCGTTTCCCAGTCCGATTTGCTTCCCATGATGACCCCGACTTTTGCCGTCATGTCCACTGTCCCCCAATCATTCATTGCTACCGACAAAATACAGAAAAGCCCGGAGATAGTCGTACCCTATCCCCGGACTGCAAAGAACCGAATGCCGCCCCGCCCATCCTCATTACGGGAGTTAAAGGCCGTCAACTAGCGCTACGTTAGTTGTACCCACATCCGCTTCCTCGTAGTCCAGAAATTTACGGTTTCCGGGTAGAGACTTTCGGGCCAGATCCCCGACATTATACGAAGCTGCGTCTATCACTCGAGTATTTCATTTGCTATGTTCTGATTTTCAACGATGTTTCCTCTAGTTTATCAGCTACTCACACGTCATGTCAACTCAAAACACGAACATTCACAACTCTTTCACCAATAACATTCGCATTTCGTTGACAGCGTTATCAACGCTTGCCAGATGAGTTTTACTAGGAGGTTGCTTCTGGCGCAGAACATTTTTATAATGGATATGTAAATGATTTTCCTTAACCATTGAATTATGTGAAAATAATTATCCCAAGAAAACGGTGAAGCATGTGTCCAGCATCCTAGTCGCTATCGAGTCGTCCATGTCGGAGCTGCACCCGAAGGAGCAGCTGCTCGCCGGCTATATCGCCGCCCACCCGCTCGAAACGACGCGCCTCAGCATCGTCGAGCTTGCCGAAAGGTCCGGCACCAGCACCGCGACCGTGTCCCGCTTCTGCAAGTCATTCCATTTCGAAAGCTTCAGCGATTTCAAAATCAAGCTGTCCGCCGAGCTCGCTCTGGCCCGCTCCGGCGCCGCTTCCTATCAGGACATCGTAGCCGGCACTTCGACCATCGAGCTGCTCACCGCGGTGAAGGATAACCATACCCGCTCGATTAGCGAAACCGCCTCGCTGCTCGATCCCTCAGTTATCGAGAGGGCTATAGCGGTGCTGCAGAAGGCCCGGCACATCGACATCTACGGCGTCGCTACGTCGGGCGTCGCAGCCTCGGACTTCTATCAGAAGCTCGTCCGGATCGGCCGCCGGGCGTCGATGTTTACCGACTCGCATATGCAGATCACTTCCGCAGCGACGCTGACCGAGGACGACGTTGTCCTTGCCGTCTCCTACTCCGGCGAAACGCCGGAAATCGTCGATGCGGTGCGCTGCGCCAAGCGGCAAGGAGCGACGGTCGTCTCCCTCACGAAATACGGCCCGAACACGCTCGCAGCAAGCAGCGATATCCAGCTGTTCACCTCCGCGCTGGAAGAAGGCATCCGGCGCGGCGACATGGCCTCGCGCATCGCCCAGCTGTTCGTGCTCGACGTCCTGTTTACCGGCATGCTGAGCACCGCCTTCGACAAGTACATCCCGAAGCTCGAGGAGTCGTACCAGCGTGTCCGGGAGTATCGCAAGCCATCCAAAGAACGATAGGAGTGCCGCGACGATGAACATTCGCATTTTCAACTCGCAGGAAGACTTGAACGAAGCCGCCGCCGATCTGATCGGCGGGCTTGTGCTGCGCAATCCGTCCGCCGTTCTCGGCCTGGCTACAGGCGGCACGCCGGTCGGCATCTATGCCTCGCTCGTCCGCCGCTGCGCTGCCGGCATCGTTCGTTTCCGCGATGTGACGACATTTAATCTGGACGAATATGTCGGCTTGCCGAAGAATCACCCGGAAAGCTATTTCAGCTACATGCGCAAGCATCTGTTCGACGCTGTCGACGCCCGGCCCGAGCGCTGCCATTTGCCGGACGGCAGCGCCGCCGACATAGCCGCCGAATGCGCGCGCTACGACGGGCTGCTGGCGCAAGCGGGCCGCATCGATCTGCAGCTGCTCGGCATCGGCCATAACGGCCATATCGGCTTCAACGAGCCGGACCATGCGCTGCTGAGCGGCACCCACGTCGTCGAGCTGAAGCCGTCGACGCGCGAAGCGAACGCCCGCTTCTTCGACTCGCCGGAGCAGGTGCCGACCCATGCGATCACGATGGGCATCGGCTCGATTCTGAAAGCCCAATCCATTCTGCTCGTCGCCCGGGGAGCCGATAAAGCGGAAATTATGCAGCGAGCCTTATACGGACCGATAACGACGGATTGTCCCGCATCGCTGCTGCAGACGCACGCCGACCTGCACGTCTATGTCGACACCGCAGCGGGGAGGCTCTTGAACGTATGAACAACCAATCTGCAGCCGCTAGCCAAGCCCTCTCCGCCGAAGTCCGTAACCCATCGATAGTAACGGAACACGGTACCGGCTCGGGAGGAATCCGCAACGCAACGATAGTAACGGAGCACCGGACCGTTCCGGGCGGCATCGTCCTATGGCAGGACGGGCGCATCACCTATGCAGGCCCGCACGAAGGCGTTCCGGCCGGCCTCCGCCAAGCGGCCGGGCAAGCTCTTGACGGCAGCGGCGGCCTCGTCATTCCCGGCTTCATCGACATGCACGTGCACGGCGGCTGCGGCCATGATTTCATGGACGCGGACCCGGAAGGCTACAAAGCGATCGCCGCCTTCCACGCCCGCCACGGCACGACCGGCCTGCTCGCTACGACCGTCACCGCCGCGCCGGAAGCGCTGCTCCGCGTGCTGGAAGCGGCGGAAGCGAGACAGCGCGCCGACCGGCTCGCGCAGACGCCGACCGGCGCCGAGCTTTACGGCGTTCATCTCGAAGGGCCGTTCATCAGCCCGAAGTGGCCCGGCGCGCAAAACCCGGCCTTCATCGCTCCGCCAACGGCCGCATGGCTCGAAGACTGGTCGCAGCGCTTTCCCGGACTGATCCGCATGATGACGCTAGCTCCGGAGCAGCCCGGCGCACTGGACGTCATCGCATGGCTTCACGCCAACGGCATCATCGCGGCGGCCGGACACACCGACGCGACGTATGCCGATATCCAGACGGCCGCCGGGCGCGGCTTATCGCACGCCGTCCACACGTTCAACGCCATGCGCGGACTTCACCACCGCGAGCCCGGCACGGTAGGCGCCGTATTGACGGATCCGCGCCTGTGCGCCGAAGTCATTGCCGACGGCCTCCACGTGAGCCCGCCCTGCATTCAGCTGCTGACCCGATTGAAGACACAGCACAACCTCGTCCTCATTACGGATGCCATCTCCGCCGCCGGACTCGGCGACGGTGACTACTCGCTCGGCGGCCTGGACGTCGTTGTGAAGGACGGAGCGGCCCGCTTGAAGAAGGGCGGCGCTCTCGCGGGCAGCACCCTGACGATGATTGAAGCGTTCCGCTTCATGGTGCGCGAGATCGGACTCCCCGCCCAGGACGCATCCGCTCTGGCCAGCGGCAACCCCGCCCGCAGACTCGGGCTCTACGATTCCGTCGGCTCCGTCACCGAAGGCAAGCTGGCAGATTTGCTGCTGCTGGACGCTGGCCTCAATCTGCATCAGGTATGGAAACGCGGCCAAAAGTTGCTGTAACTAGCCGTCCCGACTCCTCCGCCCCATTTATGTTATCATGTTAGCAGTCGACATCATTGAGGGCGGGTTAAGCCGATGAACTTCCGATACCAACGAATCCTACTCCTCCTCCTATCGCTTGCCGCATTTCTAAGCGCGTTCGCTCCGTCCGCTCATGCTATTCACGGAAATCCCCTTCGGGCGGAGCGAGGCGAGCTCGATGCGTCCACATACGATATTGCCCATCAGCCCCCTCTGCCTCTGGACGGCGAATGGGAGTTTTACGGGTCGCAGCTGCTCGATCCCGCTCAGTTTACGAACCGTACTCCCGAGATGCGGCAAGCCGACTACCTCAGCGTACCGAAAGCCTGGCCCGCAACCACCAGGTCCGGCATCACCGTGCCAAGCCACGGCTACGCCACGTACCGGCTGACCGTCCGGCTCGGCAGCGAGCTGCAGAACAGGCAGCTGGCCGTTTACATGCCGAGCGTCGCCACTTCCTACAAGCTATGGATCAACGGCCGGCTGGCGGCTTCGAACGGTATTGTCGCGGATAATCGGGAGCAAATGGTGCCCGCCAATTACCGCAAAGTCGTATACTTCGATACAAATGAAGATCAAGTCGAGCTCGTCGTGCAGGCAGCGAATTTCGTGCAGCGCAAGGGAGGGCTATGGCAGTCGCTCCGGCTCGGTTCGGCGGACGCCGTCTCGTTCGAGCGGGACACGAACATAGCCGTGGAAATGTTCCTTGCCGGTGCACTCACCCTCATGGGAATATACCATATCGGACTATACGCGTTTCGCCGCAGCGAGCCGGCGGCGCTGCTGTTCGGCTTGCTGTCCCTCGCGTTCGCGGTTCGCTCGATGCTGCTCGGCGAGACGATGGCCGTTCGGCTGTTTCCGGGACTGGCCTGGGAGCCGGCCGTCAAGATCGAATATATCAGCGGCATGATCGCCTTGCCGCTCTTTATGTATTTTTGCCGGTTCCAATACAAGGGTCAGTTCAGCAAGAGGTGGGCTGGCATCGCTCTCACCTTCACGACGCTCTGCTGCTTGCTCGTGCTGGCGACTCCGGCTCGAGTCTATACGTACATGATGCTCCCTGTCCAGCTGTTCGCTGTCGTGATGCTGCTCTACGCCCTATATGTCTTTATGGTCATGGTCGGCCGGAAGCAGGAAGGGGCGCTGCGGAATTTTATCGCCCTGCTCGTATTTTTCGGCACGTTCATTCACGATACGCTGTTCTACAACCATTTGATTCACACGAAGCAGCTGCTCGGATTCGGCCTCGTCACGTACTTGCTCGTCCAGGCCGTCAATATTTCGAGCCGCTTCTCCCGTTCGTTCACGCGCGCGGAACAGCTGTCCAGACAGCTTCGGGAGCTGAACGATACCCTGGAGCACAAAGTGAGCGAACGGACAGCCGAGCTCGAACGCTCGAATGCGAAGCTGCAGCAGGCCTATAACGACATGACGCTGCTCGAAGCTTCCCGGAGGATGCTGCTCTCGAACATTTCCCACGAGCTGAAGACGCCTTTGACCTCCATACAAGGATACACCCGGGCGATCATCGACGGCGTCATCTCCGGCCCCCCAAAGAAATATTTGGAGCTCATTTATGAGAAGTCGAAAATTTTGCAGCATATTTTCCAAGACTTGCTCGAGCTGTCCAAGCTGGAAACCGGTAAAATGGAGTTCCGCTTCGAGCTTCTGCCCGCGAAGGATTTGCTCCATCTGATGTACCATAAATATGAATGGGAAGCGGAAAGCAAGGGGCTGACCGTTACTTTGGAGGAGAACATCGAGCCGAGAGACGGCTGCGAAGCGATGATCAACGTCGATACTTTGCGCATAGAGCAAGCGTTCGCCAACCTGGTTATGAATGCCGTTAAATTCACGGCGCCCGGCGGAAGCATACAGGTCCGCGCCGCGCTGATCGACACCCCGGATACCGGGCCGCGCTTCGTCATATCCGTCAGCGACACGGGACCGGGTATTCCGGAGCATGAGCTCGGCTTTATTTTCGACCGCTTCTACAAAGGCGCCTATTCCCGCAAAATCCAATCCGCCGGCGCCGGTCTCGGCCTCGCGATCGCCAAAGAAATGATGGGTCTTCACGGCGGAGCCATCGAGGTCCACAGCACATCGGGCCAGGGCAGCACCTTCAGCATTTCGCTTCCGGCCGTGTGGATCCCGCTGTAAAATTTTCCTGTCGTACAAGCCAAACCTCCCTCATAAGATGTACAAGTTGTGCTGTGCATCCATGAGGGAGGTTTCGCCGTTATGAACGTGCTGATCAGCTATTTTCTGCTAGGACTTTCGCTAGCCGCCCCGATCGGGCCCATCAATGCGGCGCAGATAGACCGCGGCATCCGCAGCGGCTTCCTGCATGCCTGGCTAGTCGGTGTGGGCGCGATGCTCGCCGACGTTATTTTCATGCTGCTCGTCTATTTCGGTGTCGTTCAATTCCTTAACATTCCGTCGATGAAGACGTTTCTTTGGCTGTTCGGCTTCTTTATTTTGACGTACATCGGGATCGAAAGCTTGATTAGCGCCGGCAGGGTCGGCGAGCATCGGCGGGCCGGCGACAGCTCGCTGCTGAAGTCGTTCGGCTCCGGCTTCCTGATGTCGATCTCCAATCCGCTGTCCATCTTGTTCTGGCTCGGGATTTTCGGTTCCATTCTGGCCGATACGATCGCCAAATATGACGCGAGCGAGGTAGCGCTGTACAGCTGCACAATGCTGGCCGGCATTATGCTGTGGGACATCTTCATGGCTCTTGTCGCCAGCGCCTTCCGCCGCATCCTAACGCGCCGGCTCCTTGCCATGATTTCGGTTGTATCCGGACTTTCGCTGATCGGCTTCGGCCTTTATTTCGGGCTCGAAGCGTACCGCGCCTTGTTCGGCTGAGAACACGATCTCCCGATTGTCGGCGGATTTACGGGCTTGATGCACCGATGAGACTTCCTTCTTCCAATGCCGGCGCATGAGCAGCGTCAGTCCGGCGATGACGGCGACAAACCCGAGGCTGATGTAAAATCCCGGGCGGCTCATCGAGCTGAACAGCGTCCCCGTCACGGCCAGCAGGACCAGCGCCATCCCGGCGAACCGCTTCGTCTGGCCCCAGGCGCCAAGCTTCAGCAGCTTGCCGGACGTGATCAGGATAAACATCCAATTGTACAGCAGCATCAGTCCCGCCGCGGTCGTGATATATTCATACACGCTTTCCGGCATTAGCAAAGCGAACACAACGGAGGCCGTTAACCCGGCGGCGCTCAATCCTACGGCGCTGAACGGCTTCTTGTTCCCTTTGCCTTTCCCTTCGAACACGTGCGGCGCATCCCCGTCATTCGCCATTGTCACGACGATGGTCGTAATCGCGAACAGCGACGCCGTCATCGTCGAGAAGCCGGCGATAATCAGCACGGCGTTGAACAGGTGCGGCACGAACGTCAGATGATAGTCGGCAAGCGCTACGACGAAGGGACTTTCCTTCGCTGCATACGCCGTATAAGGCTCCAGCATGAGCGCCAGGCCAATCGATAAAACATAGATGGAAGCGAGGACGAGCAGCATGATTTTACCGGCCTTCGGCGCTTCGCTCGGCTTGTTCAGCCGGGTCGCCATCAAACCGATGACTTCAAGCCCGCCATAGCCGTAAAATGCGAAAATCAGCGCCGCCCACAGTCCGGTCATCCCGTTCGGCAGCCAATTCACCGGCAGGGCCGGACCGTGCTCGTTCGTCTTGAACATGCCGAATACGGCAAGCAGTGCAAGAATAATGAACATGACGATAGCGGACGTCTTCAGGACGGCAAAAACATTTTCCATCCGTTCGAACCCCTTCGTCCCCAAGATGATGATCACGAGACCGAGAGCGCCGTAAATCGCCGCGAACACCCACATAGCCACTTGAGGAAACCAGAATCGCGAAAATAATGCGAGCGCCGACAGCTGGCTCCCGACGATCAGCAGCTCCGACGACCAATAGCCCCATCCGCTGCTGAAGCCGGCCCACCGCCCGAACGCCTTCTTGGCGTAAGAACGAAACGAGCCCTCCAGCGGCTCCTTCGCTGTCATCAGCGCCAGCTTATCGAAGACGACATACGTCGTGAAAGCTGCAATGACGTATGCAGCGAGTACCGCGGCCCCGCCCAATTGGATGGCAATATGCGATCCCAGAAAAAAACCTGTACCGATCGTACAGGCGATCCCCAGCAGCGATAGCTGCCACCACTTCAGCTTCTTCTCCCCATGACCTGAGGCTTTGCTTTGCGCCATCCGTCCGCACCCTCCCGCTATCCCGCTTAACGTGATGTTCTTTGGCTAAACAAACCGATGACGCCGACCAGCCCGAGCAGTCCGAGCCATCCCCAGCCTGTACCCGTATTCGCCGATTGAGCCGTGGTAACCCCTTGGGTCCGAACCGTACCTCCCGCTGTAGCGTCCCGGTCATCCACAACCCAATAGGCCGGGGAACGCGACAATCCCATCCAGTCCGTTGCCGACGGTCCCGTCTGAATAATGCTGCGCTGATCGACTCCGGAAATGCCGCTCGTATTGACGTCGTTCGTTTCGGAACGATCAACGGGATCGGCCCGAAGCTCCTCGGCATAACATACGGGCCCTGCAAGCTGGCAGATCAGTGCCGCAGCAGCGGCTGCTGATGCAATTTTTCGTTTCACAGGCATTCCACTCCTTTTGGCGTTAGCTTTCCCGCTGGAGTGCGGCCGCTATTCTTCATGGGCGCCGTTTTGGGCCGGAACGGGATATTATTGCTTGGAGGTGCAAACCCTAGACGTACAACACGGATTATCGAAAGGATGGGATAGAACGTATGAACGCTTTGCTTGAAAGCCGTTTCTTTTGGAAGCTGCTCGTCAATGGAGCCGCTCTTGTTGCCATGCTGATGTGGTTTACGGGAATTTCGTTCGGTGCGTCCTTGATCATTGCCGTTCTTCTCGCTTCCACCGCTTATGTCGTCGGGGACAAAATCATCCTGCGCTGGACGAATAATCTGGTCGCCACTGCAGCCGATTTCGGCCTCGTCTTCGTTGCGTTATGGTTTATTGCATGGCGTTCCAATTTGGATTACTCTTGGCTGGAGCTGACGGTTACGTCGGCGGTCATTGCGGCGATCGAGTATATGTATCATCTGTTTCTATTCGGTTACGACAAGCCGGAGAAAATTTGGTAGGCCCTTATTTTTGGATGAAATATCCGCGAGACAATTTGTCATCAAAATGCAATCCGATTTTCATCTCCCTTTAAGGAAGCAAGCCTATAATAAAACCCGACCCCCTTTTCATATTATATACACTTAAGACCCGCAGCCTGTAGCTGCGGGTCTCCTTCTGCTTCCGGAGCTCCGCTCCGTTCATATTTCCGTAATCATGGCTACGATCATGGGCCTCCTCTTCGTTTGCTCGAACAGAAAGCGCCCCAAGCTCTCCTTAACGTTTCGCCTCAATTCATGCAGCCGGGCATCCGGTTTTTCCAGAAACAAATGGACAGATTTTTCGACGATCTGTTTGGCTTGCTCCAACAAGTCCTCCGAGCCCCGATCGTACACAAACCCTCTCGAGACGATATCCGGCCCCGATAACATCGTATTAAGCGATTTGCTGAGGGTAACGACGACCACCAAAATCCCGTCCTGAGACAGCGATCTCCTGTCCCGCAAAACAATGTTGCCTACATCCCCCACAAGGCCATCCACCAGCGTCCTGCCTGCCGGCACTTTGCCCGCTACACGCCCTTCGCCGTTTTGGAATTCAACCACGTCGCCGTTTTCGATGATGAATACATGATCCTTCTTAATCCCAACCGCCTCAGCCAATCTCTTATGCTGATGCAGCATGCGGAATTCTCCGTGAACCGGGATCACATATCGAGGCCGCATCAAATGCAGCATCAGCTTAAGCTCTTCCTGGCTGGCATGCCCGGATACATGCATTCCCGTCGCCGAACCCGGCCCGTAGATCACATGCGCTCCGAGCTTGAACAAGTCGTCAACCGTACGGGATAAATTCCGTTCGTTCCCCGGGATCGGCCCTGCAGAAATGATGACGGTATCGCCGGGAATCACCTCCACTTGACGGTGATTGTTACGGGCCAGACGCGACAGCGCAGCCATCGGCTCCCCTTGGCTTCCCGTACATAGGACCGCTATTCGATCAAGCGGAAGCTTGGCAATGTCTTCAGGCTCGATGAGGATCCCGTCGGGAATTTGCAGATAGCCCAGCCTTACTGAAACGTCCACGACATTGACCATGCTTCTGCCGATTAAAGCGACCTTCCGCCCCGTTGCGCGCGCAGCCTCGAAAACCTGCTGAAGCCGATGCACGTTGGAGGCGAACGTTGCGACGAATACTTTCTGCTCCGCAGCCCGGAACACCTCTTCCACATGCTTGCCCACCACTCGCTCCGATGGAGTAAATCCGGGGCGCTCCGCATTCGTACTTTCCGATACGAGCGCAAGAACACCGCTTTTCCCTATATCGGCGAGGCGGTGGAGGTCGGCGGACTCTTCGTTAACCGGCGTCAAATCGAACTTAAAGTCCCCTGTATGTACGATGGTCCCCGCAGGCGTTTCAAATACAACCCCAAGACAATCCGGGATGCTGTGATTCGTTTTGAAAAATGACACGTCCACCTCTCCAAACTTCAGCCGAGAATCCGGTGTAACGGTATTCAGCTCGATCGTTCCCAGCAGGTCCGCTTCTTTGAGCTTGATCTCAACAAGCCCCAATGTCAGCTCCGTACCGTACAAAGGAATTTGAAGCTGCTTCAAAATATAAGGCAGTCCGCCGATATGGTCCTCATGTCCATGAGTTAAAATCATACCCTTTACCCGGTCACGGTGCTCTACCAAGTGCGTGATATCCGGAACGATCAAATCGATGCCGGGAAGGTCATCGCCCGGAAATTTGTTGCCGCAGTCCACAACGATCATGTCGTCTCCGTACTGAATCACATACATGTTCTTTCCGATTTCCCCTACGCCGCCTAAAGCAAAAAATGATAATGGGATATTGTCAGCCATTGATCATGATCTCCTTATTGGATTGAGATAAGATAAAGTGTAATGTGTAGGGTTCCTCCAGAACAAAATTATATGAGTGATGGCAGACGAAATAAAAAACGGCAGCCAATAACGGCTGCCGTTTTGTTGCAACATTTGCTTGGCGGCGTCCTACTCTCCCAAGACCCTGCGGTCTAAGTACCATCGGCGCTGGAAGGCTTAACGGCCGTGTTCGGGATGGGTACGCGTGGTTCCCTTCCGCCATTGCCACCAAACGGATTGCTATTCAGGCGTGCGTTGCACCCTGAAAACTAGATACGAAACATTGCGCGTAGTATTCTTTCGGTTGTTTATTTGGATAAGCCCTCGACCGATTAGTATTCGTCAGCTCCACACAT
>NZ_JBHLWN010000050.1:0-31520 GCF_042432825.1 Paenibacillus chartarius
CCTTGTTGCTGGACGGCAGGCCTTGGCGGCACTGCAACAACGCCCTTTCGGGCCTTGTTGCGGGGCGGCAGGCCACACACGCACTGCGACAAATTTGCAAGCCAGACTCCAACGCCACCCTCCGCCGACTCCGCCGCCAGCCCGGACCGCACCAGCAGAGCGAGCGGCAACGAGCCGATCAAGAACAGCACACCGCTGACGGAGGCTCAAGCAGCAGGGTCGAAATGTCCTTGAGCGTTCCTGCTAGCGCCAATCCGACGACCATGAAGCCTATGAACATCGGCGTCATACCCCCGCTGACCCGCCTGACGAGAGCGACACCGGTATTTTGCATGATAGCTTCCTCCCCAGCGACTGCCAGTCGAAAAAGGGTTGAGTACAATGGTATCAACAACATAAAGACTGCTGTCGAAAAGGCACTTCCTCGCATATCGATCCGGGTATTGTGCCTTTTTTGCGTTTGCATACAGATTCGCGGGTCGTTAGGGAGGAGTATTGCTTTTGAACGGTTTTCGGTACTATTGCATGTCCTCTTCGGATATTGTGCAATCGTTTGCGTTTTCTTTAGATGCTACACGCGTTCGTTTCGCCGTTATGGTCCGTCATTGTGCAGAACCGCATGATTGAAGCGCATTCATTTTTCCGATCCAATAGATTATTCCTAGTTTTTCTAGAGAATCGCAAGGTTATGTATTTACTTCCTCCCGTAATTGCGCTAACATTGACTACAAAATAAATCTACTTTGCGCAAACGTTTGCCCACGCCTGAGGAGGTGCCTTAACCTATGGCAGTCACCATCATCGATGTCGCGAAAAGAGCCGGAGTTTCTCCCTCAACGGTATCCAGAGTCATTTCCGGACATCCGCGAATCAGCCCCAGCACCAGCTCCAAGGTGAAGGAAATTATGGAGGAGATGGGCTATCATCCGAATGTGATGGCCAAGAGCCTCGTTTCGAAGACGACCAATACCGTCGGCATCGTTCTTCCGCGACCGGCGGAGGAGCTGTTCCAAAATATGTTTTTCCCGGAAGTGATCCGCGGCATCGTGACCCAGTCGACCCGTTCGAAATACGATCTGATGATTACAACCGGAATCAACGAACGCGAAGAGCTGGAGGCCGTTACCCGGCTCGTGAAGGGCCGGCGCGTCGACGGTATTTTGCTGCTGCATTCGCGCAGGCAGGATCCTATCATTCAATTTCTGCGTGACCAAAACTTTCCGTTCGTGCTGGTCGGGAGGAGCGAGGACTACGCGGACATTTTGTCGGTGGATAATAACAACCGGCTTGCCTCGTACGATGCCACGCGCCATCTAATCGCTCAGGGGCACAAGCGGATCGGCTTTGTCAGCGGACCGCCGAACCTGATTGTCTCGCAGGACCGTTTGGACGGTTACCGTGAGGCGCTTGCCGAAGCGGGGCTGGAGTCGCACCCGTCCTGGATTGTAGAGGGCGAGTTCCTGCAGGAGAGCGGCTATAGAGCGATGTCGTTCTTCATGAATTTGCCGGAGCGGCCGACGGCGCTCGTCGTTATTGACGATATCGTCGCCTTCGGCGTGCTGCGCGGTTTAACCGAGCTCGGCTACAAGGTACCGGTGGATCTCAGCCTCGTCGGCTTCAACAACATTCAGATGGCCGAGCTGTCCACGCCGCCGCTCAGCTCCGTCGACATCAGCATTTATCAGCTCGGGTACACCGCGTCGCAGCTGCTCATCCGCCGCATTAAAGGCGAGATTGAGACGCAGACGAACATGGTCATCCCTCATCGGCTGATCGTCCGGGAGTCCAGCTTGCTTCAGCGGCGGGATTAGTGCGGACTAAGCGATAGTGCGAATAGCCGGAAGCGGGTGTGTAGCGGGATAAGCCGGCCGAGGGATGCGGCGGTAGGCGTTGATGAGCTGTATAGTGACGAGATTGTGCCGAGTACTGCTATAAATAGCCGGTGCGGAAGGATGCAATACTCTGCCCCTATGCCGCACATCCCATATCGCCGCATCCCTCGCTCACACTGAGCCTAAGCGGAAAAACTCACTCTTTTTGCCCAATATGCCTGCCGACTTTGGCTTACTCATCAACCTAGTACGCAGGAGCTGCGTAATCGTAAAGTCCAGGAGCGGATTAGGTACCATTTCAACGACTCGCATGGACGATATGGTGCACCGAAGATTACGTTTTTGCTGCAACAAGAGGGCTACACGTTGACGGAGCGCACCGTTGGCCTTTATATGCGGGAACTCGGTCTGCGCTCTTGCGTCTCACGTAAGTTCAAAGTGCGAACTACCGACTCTAACCATGATCTGCCGATTGCCCCGAACCTTTTAAATCAACAGTTTAACGTTGAAAAGCCAAACCGAGTCTAGGTTGCTGACATCACCTACATACCCTGCAGGGAAGGCAAGTTGTACTTGGCTAGCGTTCTAGATCTCTGCACACGTGAAATCGTAGGGTGGAAGCTTTACGACCGTATGACAACGGATTTAGTACTAGACGCTCTGCAAGCCGCATACGCAGCTCAAAAGCCCGGGAAGGGGCTTATTCACCATTCCGATCGAGGATCCCAATATGATCGGCGGATTACACAAAGCAGCTGAAAACGTACAAAATGAAGCCTAGTATGAGCCGAAAGGGCAACTGCTATGATAATGCTTGCATCGAATCATTTCATAGCATACTCAAGAAGGAGCTCATCTACTGCAAGCGGTTCAAAACCAAGCAAGAAGCCTACAAAGAAGTCTTCCAATACATCGAGTTTTTCTATAACCGCAAGCGAATTCACGGATCAATTGGATACATGTCGCCGGTGCAGTTTTCCATACAGGTTTCTAAGAGAAAAACATCGTAACGCGTGTCTATTTTCTTGACGGAGGTCCAAATCTCCCGCTAATTGGTGCAAACTAACCCGGATCATTGGCATTCTCATCCCACTTAGGTCCGGCCTTTTCCGCTTAGCAGCCAAGATCAGCCCTTTAATTTATAGAGATAGCCGATACCACTCGTAGAATGGAGAGAATCACAATGAATTACCTCGACAACAAGCCTTACCTCATCGATGCCATTGCCGGCAATTCGAATTTCCTGGCCTCGCTTGGACGCACCGGCCGCTTGTACCGGCTCTGGTGGCCGCACATCGATTACCCGCAGCACGTGGACGCGATCCGCAGCGGCATCGCGATCGAGGGCGCTGCGCCCGGAACCAGCTGGTTCGACGGCGAAGAAGGCGGCTGGAACCACGAGTCCGGCTATCTGCCCCGCACGAACATGTATCGCGTGAAGGCTGTGCATCCGCAGCTGCCGGTTACCGCCGAGACGGTAGACTACGCTGTGCCGGGCGAGGATATTTTCGTTCGCCATTACAAGTTCGCCAATCGCGGTACAGAACCGGTCACGTTCCAGTTCGTGTACTATTCGTCGTTCCGTTCGATGGAAACCCATTTCTACCATACGACGACGTTTGATGAAGCGCAGGATGCTTTGGTTCATTTCCGCCATGAGTATGTTTTTGCGGTTTCGAGTTCAAACGTTTGCACTCAATATCAAGCAGGCGGTAACGCATGGAACGGAGCAGCTGCAACCCAACTGTCCGGCAACGACATCGACATGCAGCCGGACGGGGCACTCAGCTGGCGCATCGAGAGCCTCGCTCCGGGAGCGTCGGTGGAGATCCCGGTCTACATCGCTGCGGGCAGCACCCGCCAGCAAGCCGCCTCCGCTCTCTCCAAAGCGAAGGCGCAGCCGGTTTCGTACTGGTTCGACTATACGGCAGCCTACTGGCAGCGTTTCGTTGACGCCGCCAAGCCTGCTCCGGCAGGAAGCCCGGCCGTGCAGGAGCTGTACGAACGGTCGCTGCTGACGATGAAGCTGATGTCGGACGAGAAGTCGGGCATTGTGGTGGCGGCGCCTGAGTTCGACGAGCAGTTTTCCCGCTGCGGGGGCTACTCGTACTGCTGGGGCCGCGACGCGGCGTTCATCACGACGGCGTTCGACCGCGTCGGGCTGGAGTCCTTGTCCACGAAGTTCTACGAGTGGACGCTCACTGCGCAGGACCCCGACGGATCCTGGCAGCAGCGCCATTACCACGACGGGCGCCTGGCGCCGTCTTGGGGGCTGCAGATCGACGAAGGCGCGTCGATCCTTTGGGGGATGTGGCAGCACTACAGCCACACCCGGGACGAGAGCTTCCTCCTGCGCGTATGGCCGGCAGTAGAGAAGGGCGCCGGTTTCCTCGTCAGCTACCTCGACGAGGAAACCGGCCTGCCGCTGCCGAGCCGCGATCTGTGGGAGGAGCGGCTCGCAGAGCACACGTACTCGGCGGCAGCCGTGTACGGGGGGCTGCAGGCGGCGGCTTCGTTCGCCGCCCTCGTCCATCGCGGCGAGCTGGCGGACGCCTGGGCCTCCGCTGCCGCGCGCATTCGCAGCGCGATCCAGGAGCGCTGCTGGAACGAAAGCCGCGGCGCGTTCTACCGCGGCCTGAAGCTCGCCGTCCCTGAGCAGGCATACCGCGAAGCTATGGCGCAGGGCCTCTCCGGCACGATCGAGACCAACGCCAAAGGCTATGCGACGTACTTTCTGGACGCCGACCCAATCATCGACATCTCGCTGCTCGGCCTCTCCGTTCCGTTCGCAGCCGTCGCCGTCGAAGACCCGCGCATGGCCGCTACGGCCGACGCGATCGAGCGCGAGCTGACGAGCCCGCTCGTCGGCGGCATTAAGCGCTACGAGGACGACCCTTACATCGGCGGCAATCCGTGGATTCTGACGACGCTGTGGCTGTGCCATTACCGGATCAGCCAAGGCCGCTACGACGACGCTCAGCGTCTGCTGCAATGGGCGGTCGACCATCGCACCGCGGCGGGGCTTCTTCCGGAGCAGATTGACAAGACGACCGGCGAAACCGCTTGGGTCGTTCCGCTCACCTGGTCGCACGCGATGTTCGTGCTGGCCGTCTCGATGCTCGCCGAGCGCGGGCAGCCGGCCGGCCTGTAAGACTGAACAACGGATACTAAACGTTAGCTTCACCTTCATCCGCAGTCCCAGCCGGGGCTGCGGATTTCTTTTGCTTAAAACCCAAACGTTTGCGCAACTTTGTTACTTGGGACACAGAAACGATCGTCAACTTCTGTCATAATAGATCAAGTACAGGGACTGCCGTACGATCTTAACGCTCCGAAAGTCCCATAAGCTTGAATGAATTGAGAAGGTGAAGATGTGAGAATTATCCCCACAGTCCTATGTCGGCCCGGCATGCATATCGGCAAGCCTGTGTTTACCGATGAAGGACAAATCCTGGTAGGCTACCGTGTCGAACTGACGCAGAGCATGATCCTCAAGCTCGCGCGGATGGGCATTGATTATTTATATATCGAAGATGCGCAAACCGAGGACATTCAAATCGAAGAACCGATCCGCGACGAAACCCGAACGCTGCTGCGGCAGCTGCTCTCCAAAATTTACAATAAATTCGGCGCTACGACTTCCTTCAGCTCCATCAACGAAGGCGCTTCCATCGCGCGTCAGCTGCAAGAGGCGATGCATCGGGTCATCGAGGATCTCAGCTTCGACAAGCGCGATATGGTGACGCTAACGACGCTCAACATGGCGCCGGCGACATCGCTGGACCGGCATTTTTGCCAGAGCGCCATCAACACCTGCGTCTATGCGACGAAGCTCGGTATGCTGCAGGGTTACACCCAGGAAGCGCTGATGGAAATCGGTATCGGAGCGCTGGTGCACGATATCGGCTCGATCCAGCTGTCGGAGAAGCTGCTGAAGAGCTCCTCCAGGCTGACGCCGAGCGAATATGCCGAAATTCAGAAGCATACCGAAATCGGCTTTCATATGCTTAAAGACGAAGCCGGTATTCCGATGCTGGCGGCGACAGTCGCCCTGCAGCACCATGAGCGCATAGACGGCAGCGGCTACCCGTATAATCTGAAGGGCAACGAAATTCATGAGTTCTCCAGATGGATCGGATTGCTCGACTCCTACGATGCGATGACGCATCCGCGGGCGTACCGCAACGCCATTGCGCCGCACCATGCTTTAGAAATTCTTTACGCCAACGCTGGAAGCCTTTATGATATAAATAAAGTAGCTTTGTTCCGCAACAAAGTGGCCATTTTCCCCGTAGGTTTGAGTGTAACCCTCAGCACCGGCGAGAAAGGTGTCGTCTCCAAGCAAAACACCTCTATCCTCAGCAGACCGACCGTCCGCGTATTGAAGAACGAGCGAGGCGAAACCCTGAAAGAGCCTTACGAAATCGATTTGTCCCGCGCCCTCCACATCATGATCAACGACATCGGAGAATCGATGGCTGCCGTGTAATCTATGTGGCGCCGGCAACGGCGCCTGTATGTGCCAGCACATGAACCGATGCAGCTCACAAGCGCACAAGCGTATGAACCCTTATCCTTATGTCCCACCCACCCCGATTCCGGCTTTACCGCAGAAAGAGATGAAGATGTGATGGAAACTGCATTCATGCAACTCATTCAAAACGTACCGCTCTTCCAAGAGTATACCCGGGAGGAGCTGGAAGCGATTGCGCCCCTCTTTAAAGAGCGGAAGTATTCGCGCGGATCGATTTTATTCCTTGAAGGCGATACGGGAGAGGAGTTCTTCCTCATTCGATCGGGCTCCGTGAAAATTTATCGTATCGACGATACGAAGGAGATCATCCTCGCTCTGTTCCGCGAAGGCGATTATTTCGGCGAAATGTCGATGATGCAGCGCGGACTGACCCGTTCGGCGACCGCGGAGACGCTGGAGAACAGCGTGATCTACACGATGACGCGCACCGATTTTTTCCGCTTCATGGAGAAGAGCCCCCGTTTATGCCTCAAGCTGCTGGAAGTGACGATGGAACGGCTGCGCAAGGCGAACGAGCAAATTTACGACCTGACGTTCCTTGGTGTCAAATCGCGCGTAGCGAAGGTGATGCTGCGTCTCGCCGACGAGCACGGCGTCCCGTCGCCGCACGGCACGATCATTCCGATCAAGCTGACGCACCAGCAAATCGCCAATATGGTCGGCGCGGTGCGCGAATCCGTAACTAAAGTGCTGCAGGAGCTCCAAGACGAAGACACGATCCGCATCGAGAACAAAATGATTCTCATCCTGAAGCCGAACCGGCTGCGCGACAATTTCACGCATTGATGGTTGCCGTATGAACGGCCCGATGCTGCCGACCTTCCGTCGGCCGGTACCGGGCTGTTGTTACGATTTCCCTTTCTGTTGGGGCAGCAATATAGCCGCGCATGACAGGTAAGCGCATACAATTGCCGCAATAAGAAGGAGGGTCGCCATTTTGCCGGATCGTAGCGCCGCCGGAGCAGCCCCAAAGCCGGAAAATGAGCAGACCCGCATTCCTCCTGTCCGTGTATGATGAAGCTAAAGCTGCTATAGCCCAGCCAGGTCACCTTTTACGAAGCAGGCATATCCTTAAAATACTTCCGAAAGATGCGCACAAAGACGTTCGGCAGCGCATATTGCTCCAGCTCGGCCAAACCGACCCAGCGGTAATGGTACGGCAGCAGATCGGGCAGATCGCCGCCGGCTGCGAGACGGCAGCGGTACACCTGCATGTCCCAATGAATGTGGCTGAATGTATGCTCTGCGGACATATACGGCTGCACCTGCGTAATCGACAGGCCGTCCCGCCGCATTGCCTCGTGCAGCTCGCCGATCGCCAGAGCCTCATCCTCCTGCCCGGCGCTGTCGCCGGCAAGCCCGTGAGGCAGCTCCCACATCCGCGCCAGCAGCCCTTCCTGCGGACGCTGACGGATCAGCACCTTGCCCTCCTGCTCCCCTGTACCTTCGATCAGAGCCGCAAGACGGCGCTCCGGTCTCGGCGGCTTCGCCTTCTTCTTGACCGGGAGCTCCTGCTCCATCCCCTCCAGACGGGCCGCACAATGCTCCATAACCGGACACGTCATGCAGTGCGGCGAGCGCGGCGTGCAGACGAGCGCTCCGAACTCCATCAGCGCTTGGTTGAAGTCCCCGGCAGCCCCTTCCGGAATGAGCTCGCAGGCAAGCTTCTCCATCACCTTGCGCGTCGCGGGCTTCATAATATCGTCCTCAATCAGGAAGAATCGCGACAGCACCCGCATGACGTTGCCGTCCACCGCCGGCACCGGCTTATTGTAAGCGATGCTTAGAATGGCGCCCGACGTGTACGGACCTACACCCTTGAGTGTTGAAATGTCCTCGGGCGTGTCCGGCACGACGCTGCCGTACCGCTCCTTCACTTCTCTGACCGCCGCTTGCAAATTGCGGGCGCGCGAATAGTAGCCCAGCCCTTCCCACAGCTTCAGCACGTCGTCCTCCGGGGCATCGGCCAGCGCCTCAATGGTAGGAAACCGCTCCAGAAAACGATGATAGTACGGGATGACCGTTTCGACCCGCGTCTGCTGCAGCATCACTTCCGACACCCAAATATGATACGGATCGCGGCTGCGCCGCCAGGGCAGGTCGCGGTTGCCGCGACGGTACCAGGCGAGCAGCTGCTCCGAAAAATAGCTTCGGTGCTTGAAATCAAGCGTCATATTTTCTCCTCCCGACCGATATTATAGCATAGGCCGGTCGTTAACGTCCGTTTGCGATTTGTGTCGTTCGCCGTCACATTTGTATTGCATATACGACGTTTCTCCTATATAATAACGTTGGGATTTTAATCCAAGTCGGATTGAAATCATATAAAATTATATATCTTTAGGAGTGATTTGATGGAAACGCCAGTAAACGGCCAACCGAACTACAACCCTTATGCCGCTCAACAGCAGACGGCGCCGGTCATCAGTTTTAAGGAATGGATGATCACCCTTCTTCTTCTGGCTATCCCGGTTGTAAATCTGATCATGCTGTTCGTTTGGGCGTTCGGAGGCGGGGCCAACCCGTCCAAGGCTAACTACGCCAAGGCCGGTCTTGTATGGATGCTTATCGGTATCGTTTTATATATTGTGTTTTTGGTCCTTGCCGTCGTGATTGGCGGATCGATCGCGAGCGGCCTGGGAGATATGTAATTGGTATAAATAGGCAGAGCCCCCCTCCTCCTTCAGAGGACGGGGGCTTTCTTCTGCGCCGGGCCGGTTATGCCCCGCCCCCCCCCCCCTGGCGGGTCTGTCATGTTTTCTTGTTTTGCAGCCGCCGATGGGCTATGCTGGAACTATTCGAGGTGATCTGTGAACATGGAGATGAATCGCTCCGAACCCCGCTCCGGCGGCACCGGTTCCGGCTTGGCTCCCTGGCTGGCTTTGTGGGGAGCTGTCGGCATCGTACGGGCTTTGCTCGATTGGGGTACGTACTGGATGAATCTGATCGCCGCCGGACAAGCCCTTACGTGGGGAGCGCTTGCCGTCACTGCGGCCGGGGCGGTCGTCTGGCTGCTTCGCCATCCTGCGGCTGCGAAAGCGCACGGACTGCGCACCGCCCTCCCCCTGCTCACCGTACTGGCGGGAGTGGCCTTGCTCGATTACGTCGGCGCGATTGACGCCTTCTTTGCTCCAATGCTGCGCGCCCTAGTGCTGTCCGCCGTCTTCGTCTACGCCGGTGTATCGGGCTATCGCGGCATGCTGGCGGTCGGCCTGTGGCTGTTCGCTGCTGCGGCCGTTATGGGCGTCTGGTATTTGGGGTATGCGCCTATGGTACTGGAAGGCATGAGCGGTTTGGCGCTGCTGGCGGCGGCTTGGCTGCTCCGGCCAGGGCGGCGGCCCGCTCGCTCTTAAGCTTGACGCTTCCGAGGAGGAAAGAACGATGAAGACACGGCTCATGAAACTGCTTGCCGGTGCTGCGCTCTATGCAGCGGCAGCTGTTGCGCTGATTGCCTGCAGCGGCGCACCATCCGGAACCGGATCCGCCGGCAGTGCGGCAGCTGAAGGCGGCGGTCCGCTTGCGCAAGCGGGCGAGCCGGTGCAGACGCTCTACAAGGCGTCGTGCGCCTCGTGCCACGGCGTCGACCTGACCGGACGCGCCGGCCCCGTCACGAACATTCAGCACGTCGGCGGCAAGCTGACGCAAGAACAGATCGCCGCGCAAATCACGAACGGCCGCGGCAACATGCCCGCCTTCGGCGGGAAGCTGAAGCCGGACGAAATTACAGCGCTGGCAGCTTGGCTGGCATCGGTAAAGTAGGGATATGATTCGAGGTATCCGTTTCGAGCTCCCAAATCCGTACGGCAGGATCTTGGGGGACATTTTGAAGCCTCTGCATGCAGCCGATTTCCGCTGGTACATCGGGGGCGTTACCTAACGGGGCTCCAATTGTCGATGTCCGGACGTACGAGGAATTTGTCCATATCGACTGTCAGCTCGTGCTATTGGTCGTTGATTGCGTATATGGCGTGATTTATTGCAAGGATCAAGAAACGCTTGCACGCTTATACCGCCATGCAAACTCCAGCAAGTTGAAACATGTCGAATATGTTACCGATGAAAATGACTGCAGATCTCGCTTATCCGTCTGGTGACTGCGCCACCAGGGGCAGCCGCACAGCCCTCCCTGGCTGCGGCACCGTTCCTGCCTGAGCTGCGGCAGCACCAACAAGCCCGCCGGGCAGACTGCCTTCAGCAGTCTGCCGGCGGGCTTGTACGTTCAACGATGGCGTACGCCGCCGCCATCGCTTGGCTGTGCGTGATGGAGAGGTGGATCGTCACCTCTCCATCACGCAGCCCGAGCCGGTCCAGCGCCGCCGGCTCGATCCGGCACCCGGGCTTGCCGTGCAAGCCCGGCAGCACTTCCAGGTCGCGGAAGCCGACCTGGGCGCCGATGCCGCAGCCAAGAGCCTTGACCACGGCCTCTTTGGCTGCGAACCGGCCGGCGGCGAATTCCGCCAGCCGGCCCTTACGCTCCGCGGCGAGCTCCAGTTCCGCCGCGGTCAGCACGCGCTGGAGAAAGCGCTCGCCCGCGGCGCCCTCGAGAATGCGCCGCATGCGCTCAATCTCCAGCATATCGATCCCGACGCCGATGATCATGCCGCCTCAAATCCCCGGGATCGGCGCCCGCTTGTGCTCGGTCTTGAGATACTGCTTCTCCAGCTTCTCCCGCGCGGCCGGATCGATGGCTTTGCCCTCAAGGTAGTCGCTGTTGTCATCGTATGTGATGCCGAGCTCCTTCTCGTCCGTCTGCCCTTCCCACAGCCCCGCCGTAGGCGCTTTGTCCAGCACCGATTGCGGCACGCCGAGCGCCGCGGCCAGCTGCCGCACCTGGCGCTTGTTCAGCGAGCTCAGAGGCGTAATATCGACGGCGCCGTCGCCGTATTTCGTGAAGAAGCCCGTGATCGCCTCCGATGCGTGGTCCGTACCGACGACAAGCAAATTCAGCTCGAACGCGATCGCATATTGCATCACCATACGGGTCCGCGCTTTCACGTTGCCCTTGCCGCCGCGGCTCAAATGCTGGTGCACGCCGATCTGCTTCAGCCCGTGCTCCGCCTCCAGCGCGATTTCGTTCACCGCTTCCTCAATGTTCGTCTCGATGCGGTATTTCAGCTGAAACGCCTCCGCCACCGCATAGCTGTCGGCAATGTCAGCCTGCTCGCCGTACGGCTGGAACACACCGACCGTTTTGTACTCCTCGCCCCGCTCCGCCGTCAGCTCGTCGGTCGCCTTCACGCACAGCCCCGTAGCCACCGCACTGTCAATCCCTCCGCTGATCGCGATAAGCAAACCGCGCGTGCCGGATTGGACGACATAGTCCTTCAGAAAATCGACCCTCCGCCGAATCTCCGCCTCCGGATCGATGCTCGGCTTCACGCCGAGACGGGCAATAATGTCCTGCTGCAGACTCATGGCCACTCCCACCTATCGTCATTATTTTCTATAGTATAGACTGGAACGGCAGCGTTCGCAAAGCTCACATGACACGGCCCTGCCGCATTACGCTTCCGGCTCGGAGGCATCCTGCCGCCCGTACACGCAAATCCGGTCGCGTTCCGACCGCTTGGCGTCATACAGCGCTTCGTCCGCCGCTTCGACGAGCCTGTCCATCCCGCCTCGCGGGAAATCGGCAATGCCCGCCGATACGGTTATACGAAGATTATGCCGTTCGAAGCGAATCGGCATTTCGCCGATCACGATGCTGCCATAAGAGCAGGACGTCCGCGTGCCGCCCAACACAAAAAATCCTCCCCCAGCCATCCGGCCAAAGAAGGATTCCTTACGCGCAGGCAACGGCCCGCCGCTTACTTGCTGCAATATTGATCGAATGCACCGATCAAGTCGCCGGCGATCATCTCCGCCGAACGGTCTTCGATCTGGTGACGCTGAATAAAGTGAACGAGCTCGCCGTCCTTGAACAGCGCGATCGACGGAGACGAAGGCGGATACGGCGCGAGATATTCGCGCAGCTTTGCCGTCGCTTCCTTCTCCTGGCCCGCGAACACCGTGTAGAGGTGGTCCGGCTTCACTTCGTGCTGAAGCGCGCGCGCAACGCCCGGACGGCACTGGCCTGCGGCACAGCCGCAAACGGAGTTAATGACGACAAGCGTCGTGCCTTGCTTCGCTTCGCCTTCCATCAGCTCGCTGACCGCCTCCGGCGTCAGCAGCTCCTTAATGCCAAGGCGAGTCAAATCATCGCGCATCGGCTGAATCATATCTCTCATATAAGCATCAAACGACATGACCATCGTTGCAAGCCTCCTTGTGTACTTATTAATAATAAGTAGTTATCTTATCACCTATTATACAACGGTCCGGAGGGATTGCAAGATGGCCCCGCGTTCGCCTGCCCGGACCGGCTCAAGCGTCGGAAGAGCGATCCTCGCCGTCCTCGGCTTGCCCGACTTCAACTTCCCAAGCGACATCCTTATCGGGGTGCATGAAAATGCCGCTCTTCGGCGCAATCCCCCGCTCGAAATAATCGCGATTCTCCTTCGTATGGAACCCTACGTCCTTGAACGGATGCACCCATTCGTCGCCCGCCATCACCGCGGGGTCGGTATCGCGGCTCCACTGTTCCAAAGGCGAGTTCGGCGACTCGTAGTCGTGGTCTCCGATCACGACGCCCTGCGAGTTGACGAACGGCTCGCGCGGTCCGCGGCCCTCGCGGAATTCAGGCTTGAAATCAATCTCGAACGGATCGAGCTTCGGATCATCGTGTCCGGGCGCAGGCTTCATGCCGTCATCGCGATCTGCCATGCCGGTAACCTCCTTCCGCGTACTCGCGATTTATTCCGCAGGGCGGTTAGGTCCGTCAAGCTTTCTGTCGAAGTTGCCGTCGCCGTTCGTATCTTCGCCAGTCGGACGGTTTTGATTTTGACGATCCTGCTGAACTTGCTGCTGCGAATCCTGTCTCTTGTTGGCCATGTCGGTCATCTCCTTTACTGCGTTTGGCTGGCTTTCTTGCCGTATTATGCGCATTGTGGGGCGATGGGATTCAAAGTCGGCGAAGTTTACATTCTCCTAACCATTCCCGAAATTGAAAATGCTATAATTTATCGAGTCCATTCTACATTTTTCACTCTATGGAGGCTTCCATTGCTGCGATGACAACGATCATAGAATGCTCCGGTATAGAACTGCGCGCTTCCAGCGATTCGGGGAACCCGGAACCTTTGCTGAAAATAAACACTTTCACCATGAAGCAAAGCGAGCAGGCGGCCATTATGGGGCCGAGCGGCTCAGGCAAATCTACGCTGCTTCATCTGCTTGCCGGTTTGATCAAACCGAACAACGGTTCGATCCAGCTGCTCGGACAAGCGATCCACGCTTTGTCGGAGAAAGAACGCGACCATTTCCGGGGCGCGAATATCGGCTATATTTTTCAACAATTTCATCTGTTCCCTCATCTGACCGCACTGGAAAACATCATGATGCAGCATATCATTACGTCCCGACTATCTGCGCGGGAAGCTAAAGAAAAAGCGCAATTCCTGCTGGATAAAGTCCGGCTCTCCCATCGGGTTCATTATCGCGCGGGCATGCTGTCCAGAGGCGAGCAGCAGCGGGTAGCCATTGCCAGAGCGCTGTTTCACGAGCCAAAAATCATATTGGCCGACGAGCCTACGGGCAACTTGGATTCCAAGACCGGCCTGGACATCATGACCTATCTGATCGAGCTTTGCCGGGAAGCCGGGCAAACGCTGCTCGTCGTCACGCACGACGAACAAATCGGCTCTCTATTCTCCAGAGTAGAGCATATGCAGAAGCTGAACGAAGCTTATTACCCGATTACGGAGATCAAACAATGATGAAGACGATCCAATTGCTCCAATACAGCTTCAACGGCCGGCGTACCAGCGTTTTGTTTATGATGATTGCCATGATTCTCGCCGCGGCACTCCTCTTCACCGTCAATACGAGCTCGACAAGCTTGAGAGAAGGCATCAAACAGCACTCCGGCGTGTACGAGATGATTGTCGGAGCCGAGGGCAGCGGGATGCAGCTGACGTTAAGCAGCTTGCTTCGCGTCGAAACGCCTCTGGGCAATATTCCTTATTCCGTTGTAGAGCAGCTGCAGAAGGATGCGCGGGTTCTGAAAGCCGTGCCTATCGGATTGGGCGATTCCTATTACGGATATCCCATTGTAGGCACGACTGCGGATTATTTCACGCCGTTCCGGCCCGCTTTACCTGAGCGGTTTCGATTAGTAAGCGGAGCCTGGTTCGCGAAACCGGGCGATACCGTCATCGGCTACGAAGTGGCCAAGAAGCTGAATTTGAAGGTCGGAGATACGTTCTTCGGGTCGCATGGATTGAACGATAGCGGCGAAGAGCATCACGAGCTGAGCTACGTCGTCACCGGCATTCTGGAGCCTACCGGGCTGGCGGATGACCGTTCCTTGTTTACGCCGCTGGAAACGATTTGGGCCGTTCACGAACATATGGAAGAGCCTGGCTCGAAGAGTGCTGAGTCCGGTGACGATCACGATCAGGCTGCAACCGCCATAATGCTGAAAGTGAAGCAGCTTGGTTTTGCCCCAGGGCTTAAGCAGGAGCTTGATCGGATGGATGGTGTGCAAGCCGTCTTTCCGCTGCTTTACTTCCGTCAGCTGTATGACGTCTTCCAAATGGGAGAGCGGGTTGCCATGATTTTATCGGGGGTAGCGGTGCTGCTCGCCTTGCTTGCCGTCGTCTTCGCACTGTGGGGCGGACTCGCGCAAAGACGCAAAGAGTTTACCGTCCTTCGCGCACTCGGAATGCCGAGACAGCGGTTGATCGGCAGCTTGCTGATGGAGATCTTGATGTTGGCCGCATGCAGTACACTGTTCGGCTTTCTCCTCTCCCGCTTGGCGTTCTGGGGGATTCAACAGTACGGCCGTTGGGAATGGGCGGTTTCACTTCCATCCGTGCCTAGCGAACCTATACTGGTGCTATACTGCTTCGCTATTTTATTGATTGTACTGTCGCTTTGCTTCTCCCCATTACTTCTCGGCTTCCGCAGGAGCGTGCATCAATCGCTGCAGGACATGAATTAGTTTATCATAGCGGAGGAAGATCCAATCTATGAAAAAAGCCATTGTACTATTTACTGCAGGAGCCATGCTTCTTATCGGCGGGTGCGGCCAGAAGCCGGATCCCGCATCTTCTGCGTCGGCTGCCGGATCCGCAGCGCCGGCGGCGTCCGCCGCGGCAGCTGCCTCTTCCGCCGGCTCCTCTTCCAAGTCCGCAAGTACCGCTCCCCAACAAACCGCACGAAGCGGTCCGGCGGGTTTGACGGAAATCAGCTTTAAGCAGTTTTTCACTCCGTCCGACAACGGTACGGGACAAGTGACGGAGTGGATGAAGCAGCTGAACGGGAAGAAGGTCGGCATCAAGGGCTACATGACCGAGCTTACTCCGATCGACGATCGCTTCATCTATCTGGTGCCGCAAGCCGGATCGCTATGCCCGTTCTGTTCGGCGGATAACCCTCAGTACCTGGAAGCCATTGCCGTATACATCCCTAAGGGCGACAAATTTCAATTTACGAAAGAAATGGTATGGGCCTTCGGAACACTCGAGGTTGGCGAGCAAATCGATGAACGGACCGGACTTATCAGTATGTTCCGCCTAAAAGCAGAAACGCTGGAAACTTATCAAGCCCGATAAGTCTCCAGCGTTTTTCATTGCTAAGATACGATTCTCTCTACGACCCATAAGGCGCCGATCAGCACGATTAGCGAGGAGCCGATTCGGAGGCCCAGCTTATGATTGGCGCTCTTGTACCAGAGGCCGAGCAACGGAAGCAGCAGAGCCGCCAGTGTAATCTGCACCGCTTCGATACCGACGTTAAAGCTGATCAGCGACACAGCCAGATGCGATTTCGGAATTTCCATTTCCATCAGTATCCCCGCGAAGCCAAGACCGTGAATGAGTCCGAACGCGAATGTGAGCAAAGCGCGATAGCTTAAGCTCTCACGCACCATATTCTCTATCGCCACATAACAAATGCTGACGGCAATAATGATCTCCACGACCTTAGACGGCAGGGAGACAACGCCCAGTACCGCTAATGTCAGCGTCAAGCTGTGAGCGAGAGTAAACGCGGTGATGATCGCAGCATACTGCTTAAATGTTTGCTTGCGCAATAGAAGCGCCAGCAAGAACAGCAAATGATCGTATCCGGTAATAATGTGTTCCATGCCCAGTACGAAAAAATCCCACCAGCGCGTACCGGACCCCGGCTCTGCCGCTGCAGCATCAGAATTCGACGGGGTCGTTTGTGCGCCGCCAATAGCGCCTTCCCAGTGCCGGTTCGAGCCCTTCAGTACCGCCTCGCTAACCGATTCGCCTTGCTTAAAGACGAACAGGTTGGCATAGGACGTTTTCGTATCATTCGCGTACAAAGCGTCATCCAGAGTCACTTTCTGTCCGGCTGCCGCCCCCGCAAAATGAAACGTTGTCGCAACCATCAGCCGATCCTGCTTCTCCTCCAGCTGCATGTCCTTCACTTCGCCGCGCTTCGCGATTCCGTTGACCTTAAGGACGACATTCCGCCCGATCCATTCCGCGATTTCCATCTTGGCCGCGTCCATTTCCGTCTTCTCCAGCTGTCCGTTCTGGTTCGTATCGACCTTCGTGGACTCAATAACCGACAAATCATCGATGGCAAATTTCATGTCGATTCCATTCGGCTCTACGGAAAGGGTAGTAAAGCTGGCGCTAAGCGCATGAGCCGAGGCCGTGTTTGCGATTCCGAATAATTGCATGATAACCAGGACGGACAGTAATGCCGATATCCTGGATGCCCATCTATTCATTAGTTCGCTCTCCCTTGAGTCAGTAAAAATATGAGGAGGGAATGTTCCCGGTTGCGAGAACATTCCCTGCACTCTTTGATCTTGCTATAGCGTTAGTCGATAAATTGAGCAAACTTCAGCAATCTCTTCAGCATGACAGCAGCTTGTGCACGCGTTGCGTTGTCGGCAGGGACGAATTGACCGCCGTCCATACCTTCAATGATTTTGGAGTCTACCGCTTGCGCTACAGCAGCTTGTGCCCATGTGCTGATCTTGGCTTTGTCTTTGAAGCCGGAGAGCAGCTGGACTTGCTTGCTGTTCACATCCGTAGCCTTGCCTGTGAATTGAAGCGCTCTGGAGATCATAACGGCCATTTGCTCGCGAGTGATGAGAGCATTCGGCTTAAAGCCGCCGTCCTCGAAGCCCTCTACCAGCTTGGCCTTAACTGCTGCACCGACTGCACCGGCAAACCAATCTTGAGCCGATACATCCTTGAACTTCGCAGCATCCTTATCTTCCGTCAATCCGAGAGCGCGAGTCACCAGTGCGGCAAACTCAGCGCGAGTAATGTTTTGATCCGGTCCGAACGCATTGTCGCTGATGCCTTTCACGATCAGCTTGGACGCCATGAGCTCGATATCCGCTTTAGCCCAGTGGTTGCCGGCATCGGCGAAAGTTTTGCTCGTTTGGGCAACCGTATAAATACTGTTACCGTTACGCATGATCGTTACGACTGTTTGTCCGTTAACCGTCAAGAAGGTAGCCGGTACGAACGACATGGCGCCGGTAACCGGATCGACGAGAAGCACGGTTGTCTGCTCCGCATTGACCTTGTCGCTGATCGTGATCGTACGTGTTACATACGTGCCGCCGAAGTTGTTGATTTCGGCAGTTTTTCCGTTTGCTTCAACGCTCACATTGAATTCAATCGGCGTTCCGACAATGGTGACACCAGAGCCGCTCGCCGTATCTTCAATTTGCTTCGCCGCATTTCCTCTTACTTTCTCAATGGACACAATCAGCTTCACATCTTTGGCGTCAGCGCCCAGTTGCTGCGACAGCGACGCAATGTCAAGCACACTCAGCGGCAGGTTGTAGCTTGTGTCGCCGGATTGAATCGAGATGACAGCGTTAGGTGCAGTTTGCGCGGCCGTTACCAACGAGCCGGCCGGCAGCTCCGCCTTCACCTGCGATTCGGAAGAGTTCGTCTTCACAGTAATCGTCGGCTTATTCGAACCTTTCACGGATTCGAGCGCTTTGGCCAAATCCTCTGCTTTGACGGTCATGACTACCGTCTTGGATCCGTCTGGCGCAGTTTCCACTTTTTCTTCTTGAGGTACTTGAACTTCATTCTTTTGTTCCGGCTTCGGCTGTGTTGCCGGTGGCGTAGTCTGTTGCTGTCCCTGATTCGTATCGGTAGTTGTGGTCGTACCTGTATCCGAACCGGAACTTGTACTGTTCGTTGTCACCGTCAGACTTGGTCCATTTTCCGTCCAGTTGCCTGCGGCGTCACCCGCTTCAACCTTGAATTTGTACGAAGTATTCGAGTTTAACCCCGTAAATTCGTATGTTGCCTGAGTTACAGTCTTAACCACATCGCCAATAGAAACCTTGTACTGCGTTACACCAACGTTATCCGATGCTCCGCTCCATTTCAGCTTGATCGACGAAGTCGACTTGCTGTCCACAGTAATCGCAGCGTCGCTCGCCCAAGTTGGCTTCGCGGTGTCCGGAGCATGATCCGTTGTTACGCTTTGGCTTGGACCGTTGTCCGTCCAGTTGCCTGCCGCGTCTCCCGCTTCAACCTTGAACTGATAAGTTTTGTTCGCTTCAAGATCCGACACTTCATAGGTGCTGTCTGTGATCGTTGCGATTACCTTGTCGTTCTGATAAATCTTGTATTCCGTTACCGCTTCGTTATCCGTTGCGCCAGTCCAGCTCAGGCTAAATGAATTCCAGCTTTTCTTAATGGCATTCAACACACCGGAGATCCAGCTCGGCTTTTCCGTATCGGAAGCGGATTTCGTCGTTACACTGAGAACCGGTCCATTATCCGTCCAGTTGCCTGCGGCGTCTCTCGCTTCAACCTTGAACTGATACGTCGTATTCGGAGTCAAGCCCGTAAACTCATAGGTTGTTCCGGTTACGGTTGTGGATACATCACCATTGTATACTTTGTACTGAGTAACACCGACGTTATCCGATGCTCCGCTCCAGCTTACTTTTACCGATGTTGCGGTCTCGCTAGTCACTTTAAGCGAACCATTCGTCCATACCGGCTTAACAGTGTCCGGCTCTGCCATCGCAAGATCTTCTGCAAAACGAACCCGAATCCGGTTGCCTAGCATATCCGTCGAGGCAATGCCCTGTGCCGAAATCCAATCGCCTACTTTAAAGCGACCCAAATCCAGCGGCAGATATCCATCCGTAAATACTCGTGCGTCGTTAGAACCGTCATTAACGACGATATAGCTTCCCGCATCGTTAATTTCCTTGATTTGACCTTGAACCTTCAGCAATTTGCCGAGGTGAGCACCCGAAGCAACTTCTGCGGCCGTTACGGATTGAGCTGTATAAGGTGTTCCAGGGCCAAGGTACAGGACTTCCATGTCAGCCACTTCGTAAGCAAGCTCCAGCTCGCCTTCAAAATAATGCACGCCGCCTGTCGCGATTACTACAGTTCCTACAGGCAGATCCTTGCCTTGCGTACCATACAAAGATAGGCCGCTTGTTTCGTCCTGAATATACACAGTGTCGAAGAACTTGTTCGTCGGAGCGGTTACTACACCTTTTACCGTGACGATGTCGCCTTCCTGAGCCGTCTCTCTGACTTCCTTAATCGACTTCACTCGATCAAAACCAGCCATCCAGTCCATAAGCTGCAGCGTAAATGCGGTGTTGCTTACATCGTTCGGAATTTCGTAGTCGGAGTAGAAGTGACGACCCGATACGATAAGTTTACCATTGCCGATCTTTTCCTTCGCGATCAACGGAATTTTCTCTCCGTCTGGACCGGAGGTTTGGTTAGGATCTTCCTCCGTACCGATTGCCGGATTATACGTGTAATAGCCTTCTTTTACGTTAAAGTTATACGATTCTTTGTTACCTGCCAGCAAAATCTCAAGCTCTGTAGCCGGGTTGTTCACAAGCGCCTGCTTGTTGGCATTGACCAGGGAGCTTCCGCTGAAGAAACGGATGGCTTCCATGTTGCTGTTCAAGCCGGTGATGCTGCTTGGGAACGTACGAGCGTATACCGACCACTTCATGCCGCCGCTATAGTTCGTCGATGTGTTCGGCTCATATACGTTATCGTTGTTGATACGGATACCGGACTGCATCTTCTCCAGCAGCGGATTCAGCATATCGTTGTCAGCAAAGCCGAAGTTGGAGGTTGTAGCCATCATCAGCGAGCCGCCTGCCTTAACCCACTTTGCAACGGCCTCCATTTCACTATCGGACAAATTCTTGCTTGTAGAAGTCGGCGTATTCAACACCATCACGTCGTAGCCCGCTAGCAGCGAATCCGTCAGCTCTTGCTTATTTTCCACTGCGGAATAGCCGTAACGTCTCAGCAGTTCAAAGAAGTCCTTCATAACGCCAGGCACTTCTTTGTTGTCATGATACGAATCTACCAATACCTTCTTGCCGTTCGATTGAACGATCTTGATCGGTGTAGACATCTCAGTGACAGTCGTAATGCCAGGCTTATCGGTCAATACCGCAATAATCGTGTCTTGTCCGGACTGCTGCGGCGTCCAGGTTGCCTTAGCGGTCCCGGTTTTGTTCGGAGCCACATAAGCGAGTGTTCCCGTGCCAACCAGATTTTCCGGCGCAACGGAAGTATGATAGAACTTCACTTCCAGATTCTCAACACCGCGTACACCCATATTCGTGATCGAAGCAGTCAGCTCCGTAGGTGTACCAGGAAGTGCCGGAGATGGATTAGCCGCTACACCCGTCAGCTTCACGTCCATTTCGCCGCCTGCAGTGTAGATGGCACTTGCCGTCGTCCACTTGCCGTCGGTGTGATAAACCTTGACGACATACCAGTTAGCACCTGCTGCCGTCGTGACTTCCGGTGTCCACGTATCTTCGGTCTTTCCTTCCGAAGCTTTCGTTGCAATGACCTTGCCGCCGTTCGTAATCAGCTCGATCTTGTCGATCGGGTTAGACTCGTCTTTCACCCATACGTCGAAGGCCAGCTTTGTGCCTTCCTGAACGTCAAGCGTGCTGCCCATCCAATAGCCGTTCGCTTTTACTCTCAGTTGCGTATCGCGCGCTTCCGTGGAATACATACGGCGATTTTTGAGAGCTTCCATGAACGAATCGTATGTCAAGTCCTCGGCAATAACGGCGGTTAGGTTGTCAGGATCGCCCCAGTTCGTGGAGTGGTTGTCTTGAGCGTTGTTCGCTCCGACGTGCCAGCCGTTATCCATCGCCTTGAAGAAATGGCTTTCGGCGCGGGCGTAGCTGTACGGCGGCGCACCGTTACCGACTTCTATCATCGACATGATGTGGTCGACTTCCGGTACGTAAGACAAGTCCTTGAAAGAGTTGTCCGGCCAGTTCGGATGGTTGAAGGAAGCCACGACATTTTCCTGGTTCGTCAACCATTCGTAGAATTCGCCCAAGTCCGTAACCGTCTGTTTCGCTTCCACATACTTGTCTGCGTTATAAACGTTCGCGTGTCCCCAGGAGCTGGACGTCATTTCAAAGCCGCGCATAGCCAGGAACTCGCCTGCATGCTGACCATTGAAATCTTGAACCATCTGCTTCGTGTTCGCCCACTCGGAACCTGCTTTTTCTTCGAATTCTTTGCGGTCCGATACATACGTGTCGCCATCGAGCCAGTTGGAATGGTCTGTAACGATCAAGAAGTCGAGATTGTTGTTATATGCGTGCTGGAACGCGTCAGCCGGAGTACCTTTACCGTCGGAGTACGCCGTATGAGCATGCGGTATACCAAAGTAATAGTTGTAGTTCGTTGTACCTGCGTCTTTTTGAACATAGAAGTAGGAAATTAAAGAGTTCTTCGCGCCGTTCACATCGGCAATTTCAATAAGGAGCTGATGCTCGCCGTACGCCAAATCTGTAGCAGGCGTGTAGCTGAATTGCCCGTTATCCAATGTTACAGCGATGTCTTGCTTGTCCAACTGCACTTTGAAAGTGCTAACGTTCAGATCTGCCGCAGTTTTCTCAACTTTACCCGAGATGGTCGGCCTTGTATTGATAGTAGCCGACATCTTCGCCGGATGGACGTTGTAAATCAGTGGTACAGAGTCCTGTGGAGCTGTTGCGATTTTCTCAAAATCCGCTGCGGTACGCGGGAAAATCTGATAGCCCGTAGTAAACGGTTTGCTGCTGTCAAACTGCCCTACAACACCGGTAATTTTGTAATGAGTTTCTGTCTCGAGCGTAGTGACATCCACGCCTGTGGCTGTCATGAGACGAACGGTAATGCTCTTGTTGTTTGCGTCAACGAAGCTAATGTTGTAGCCACCGCCTGCTGCGGTTGCCGGAATCGTTGTAATTTTACCTTCAACCGTAACTAACGTACCTTCAAGAGGCTCGGCAGTTGCATAAGTGTTGAGATCTTCGATCGTTTTCGTAACCGGGGCCGGCGGCGTTGTTGCCGATCCGATCTTTTCGACGTTTGTCGGATCCATTTGGGTCAAGCCGTTATATTGTCCAAGCTTGCCGGAAACGCGAACCTTGTCACCAGTTATGAGTGCGCCTGCTTCAAAATTACCCCACACTGTCATACCGCCGGTGTCGTCCTGAAGCATAAAGTAGCTGCCTTTGTTGCCGATGATTTTGTTGCTTATGTTTACCGTTCCTTCAATTGTATAGGAAGCGCTTGAAGGTGTTGGACATGGATCGGAAGAACCGGAAGAAACAGCTTTATTCACCGGGCATCCGTCAGTAGTATTCGCGCGAATCGTATTGATCTTTGAAGTCGTAGGTACGACTACATCCGACTTGTCGATCACAGATGCGTTACTTTCAAAGCTGCGTCCGTTATTTGTGGCCGTAACTTGTGTTACGTACACCTTATCGATAGACGCCCCATTGTCGAATTTGAACGTGAAGGAGCCGTCCGTGTTGGCCATGACGACTTTCTTGCCGTCCGTGTTATTTGTAAGCAGCGTACCGCCGCTTGTCGGGTCACCATTGTACACATACACATAAGTGCTAACCGTGTTGTTTGCAACTGAGCCGGCTTGGCCGGATACTACGCCGTTGCCGGTATTGTCAACGTTGTATGCAATTGTGATGGAAGCAGGGGCGGACGGTTTTGTTGCTGCATCGATACGCAAAGCATCGCTTTCCGCTTTCCCTTGCTCCGTGGAAGTTACGTATACGGAAGCAGCATTACTGCTAGAATTGTTAAAAGTCAGCTCAAAGCTGCCGGTGGAGTCTGCGTACGCATCCGTCGTAACGGAACCGCTTCCTTGAGACGGATCCGACAGATACAATCTTACCCACGCACCGCTGTATACTGTACCTTGAACGGTCGCTGCCGCTGCGTTGCGATTGTCGAACAGAGCGTTAACGCCGACAGGGATAGAGGATTTAAGACCCTGGTTTCCGCCGCCGCTGTTTCTTGGAGCAGGCGTGCCTGTAACAAAGTCTTGGCTGTTATCGTCAGTGTCCCAACCGTTTCCATTTGGTGTGGAGAAATCAGAAGTTCCGGAATCGTTTTTACGGTAAAGACTAGTAGAAGAGGTAAGAGCCGGAGCTTTCTGGTCATTCTCGGATCTCACTGCAGTTCCATAGCCTACGAAATCAACTAAACCTGCAGTCATTTTGAAAGAAGCGTAATCGGTAACGCCCGAGCCCGGATTAAAAGCCGTAACTGTGGACATGAGCGCCACTTGACCGTTCGAACCGCTCAAGTTAATGGAACCGACTACGTCCGGGGCAGGTGTAGAGCTGGCCGTAGATCCGGCTCCCGACACCAGAAAATACCCGTGTGGCGCTATCTTCTTGCCGCTAGGAATCGACGTAATATTAGCGAAACTAGAGGTATTGCCGGTGGCCCCATACTGCACCGACCAGCCCGATAAGTCTACTTCTTCATTGGTCGGATTGTACAATTCTACGAAATCATAGGCGTAACCCGTACCGTTTCCTCCGAATACTTGGCTAATTACGACGTGATCCGCTGCGGCTGCCTGCACCTTCTGCGGCGCAACCAGCGACGGCAGCAATCCGCCGACCAGTATCGCCCAGGCAAGCGCAAGGCTTGTCCACTTCTTGCCCTTTTTCACCCAGTGAAACAACATGTTCCCCTCCACCATTCAATTTCTTCCGATAAACCCGATCAATTTTTGACAGAACTTAGGCAGTTTTACCTACAAAATAATAATCCATAATTTTTATCGGAACATTAATGAAGTGATAAGATATTGTAAAGGTCTCCCAGATTGCGCTGAAAATTGATATCCAGGGCGCACCGCTTGTATACTAAACCTAACGGCTTGTCTGCGGGGAGGCGGTTGAATTGGTATTGCCACATAGCAATAAAACAATCACTTATGCTGAATATTTAACATGGACTGATGAACGGTATTGTGAAGCTCTGAACGGTGAGATCATCAGCATGGCTCCAGCCCCGTCTCCGAGGCATCAAGATGTTGTCGGAGGTGTCTATGCCGCTTTCCGAGCGCATTTAAAAGGGGCGACGAGCAAGCCCTTTATAGCTCCGATAGACGTATGCCTGTTCGCTGAGTCTAATACTCCAGAGCAGAACATTAAGGATTGGGTTCAGCCTGACCTGATTATCGTTTGCAACCCCCATATCATAGGCGACAAACGGATTATTGGCTGTCCGGATTTCATCGCAGAGGTAACATCGCCTTCTACTTTCAAGAATGATCGGGTACGAAAATTTCAAGCATATGCTCAGGCAGGTGTAAAGGAATATTGGATTATTGACCCCTATCATGAATTCGTGGAGACGTTCATCTTGCGAGGGACAGTTTTGGAGCGTTCCGGGCAGTATTTTCTCGGTGATTCGGTACCTTGCAGTTTGTTCAGCGGCTTTCGCTTGGATCTAACAGAGCTGTTTGGTCCCGCCGCTCAGACAGAGCAGCTCCCTGAAGCGTGATAAGTGCCGCCATAAACAGCCGAATAGCAAGCAAACTTTCCAATACGTAAGCAGCAAAAAGCCTCGACCCGATTGCTCGGAGTCAAGGCTTCCTTCGCTTACCCTATTTACTCAGCCGAAGCCGAGTCGTTGCCGACGTTGAGGCTGACGCTGTTAACGCCGCCCAGCTTGCTCTTCAGCTGCTCGAGCTGCTCGTCGATCTTCGCCTGCTTCGCAGCGTTAGCCGCATCGTAGGAGCTCACGCCGCCGGCGAAGCCGCCTGCCGGTACGTAAGGCTTGCGGGCGATTTCCGCTTCCACTTCCATCTGCACGATTTTCTCTTCCATGCGGTGGAATCCGCGGGAGGCGTTGCCGCTCTCGATGACGTTGTTCGACGACACTTGCGCCATTTGCTTCTTCGCCTTTGCCAGCTGGGCGCGGTTCACCAGCTCACTGCGCTTGTTGCGGAGCTTGTAGAACTCATCCTTCATCTGATGCAGCTGGTGCAGCAGCTCTTGCGCTTGCTGGTTGGCGGATGCGTGCAGGTCGGTGTACTCGACAATTTTCTCATCGTAGTACAGCTTCTCTTCAAGCGCTTGACGCGCAGCGGCTTCCTGGCCATTCTTCAAAGCGGCGGCGGCTTTCGCTTCACGGTCGGCGACGAGGCGGACCGCTTCGTCCAGGCGCTGCTTCAGCTGGCGCTCAGTCGCCATTTGGCGGGCGACCGTGACTTCGGCCTTGGCGATTTCCTCTTCCATGTCGCGGATGTACTGGTTGAGCATCACGATCGGATCTTCCACTTTGTCCAGAACCTCGTTGATCGATGCCTTCGTCATGTCCTTAATTCTCGAAAATACTCCCATTGTTACACATCTCCCTTAGTCGTTTTGTTGGTGTTCTCGTATGCGGCGACTTTCGCCTTCAGTTCTTCAAGTTCACGCTGCATGGCTTTGCGCTCGATTTCCTTCATCACTTCATCGATATTGGTTTTCTTCTCATCGGCTTGCGGGCCAGCCGCATAGCCGGTGTTGTAGCCGTTGGCGTTGTAATGCTGTCCGTTGTTGTGGTTGTTGTGGTGGTTGTGACCGTTTTGCCAGCTGGCTCCGTGGCCGCCATTGCCGCCCCAGCCTTGGCCACCCCAGCCGCCTTGACCGCCATGGCCCCCATGACCGCCCCAGCCGCCCTGGCCCCAGCCGCCGGCCGGCGGGTCGAAGCCCGGCTCCTTCGGGATGACCATTGCTGCGATCACATAGATGAAGAGGACCGTTCCTCCGGTGAAAAACGCCGTGATCACCACGAGCAGCCGCAGCAGCGTTGCATCGACATTCATCATCTCAGCCAGGCCGCCGCACAAGCCCGTCACTTTCTTATCGCGTCGTGAGCGGTACAGCTTATTCATCCGTTATCCGTCCCCTCGTTCGAGTTTTTGCCGCAGTGCGGCGAGTTCGGCGTCAACCGCCGGGTTGACCTGCGCGTAGCCGCCGTAGCCGCCGTTCATCCGGCGTACGTCGCGGAGCGTCTTCGCCTGCATCTCCATATCGGAGACGCGGTCCTCCAGCCGGTTGAACGACCGGGCCGCTCCGTAGCTGCCGGTACCGAAAGCTCCGGCGCGCTCGTTCATCCGCTGCTGCAGCCGTGCCGCTTCCATACGGGCCAAGTAGTAGCCGCGCTTATCGACAACCTCCTGGTAGTCGGCGCGAATTTGCTTCATCTCCTCGCCGAGCTCCAGCACCGACTGTTGCGCATCCTCATACAGCTTCTTGTACTGCTCGCTTTTCTCTTCCGCCTGCAGCTTCTCGTGAAGCACGAGCCGGGCCATCTCCTCTTCGCCTGCCTTGAGCGCTACGATCGCTTGCTGCTCGCGCTTTTCCTTCATCTCGAGTGCGCTGAGATACTGCTGGCGCATCGCCGAAGCGTGGCCGACGCATTGCTGGTACAGACGTTCCGTCTGCTGCAGCTGCTCGCGCCGGGCGGCGAGATACTGATCGATCAGGCGGACCGGATCTTCGGCCGATTCGAGATGCTCGTTCAGTGTCGCTACCGTAATGTCACGGAGCCGTTTCATGATACTCATCTGGGCATTCCACCTTTTCTCTAATGATTCTCTATCTGCTCTCTACACTCGGCTGCTGCTGCGCTTCAGAAGCGATACGCCGAAGGCGATCAGGCCGACGGCCGCCAGCAGAATGAACAGGCCGGACATTTTGCTAAGCAGGATAATAGCGCCGATGATCGTAATCACCCAGGCGATCTTGCTGCCCCGCGTTATGCCGTAGTACCCGATGCCGACCATCGAGACCGGGATGACCCAGCTCATCAGACCGTGAATCAGATGGCCGTGATGGTAGCCGAACATCGAGCCGAGCATTTTGATGAGGAGCAGCCCTCCGAACAAAATCAGGATCAGGGCAAAACCGGTATGTCGATTCAATTTCATTTTGTTCTCACCGCCTTTCGCGTTGTCGTGTCGCTTGCTTATGTCTTTATTCTAGGCGATAGCGAGTCTGGCCAAAACGGACCCGCGGCGGTTTTTGCACCTAGCCCTAGGTCGGGGGACGGGTCGGACTTCGGGTCGGAGCAGGCGGTTCGGGCGGGCATGTCCGAGGTGTGACGCCGTTTACCCCCTACCAAGGACCTATTTATCGAAAATGTAACCCGCGCTACAGAGCGTCTCCCTTTCCTTCGGTACAATGAAGTCCATGTCGGTCCGGACACGGAATATGGAATGGAAAGGGAGATTAGAAACTTTATGAAGAGATCCAAAATGAAACACATAACAAAGCGAGCCGCTTTGCTGATCGCGACGGTTGCGCTTGCGTCAAGCGGCACATCCGTCATCATGCCGGCCAAATCGGCTTATGCCGCTGCGGCTGTACAGACGGGAGCTTCAACCGCCGCGTCGGCGGCCGCCGGCGCTGCAGCGCCGATTACCGTGAACGTCACGTCCACGGTGAATGCAAACGTTCTGGTCGATGTGGAAATTTTCGACGCACAGCTGCGCAAAGTGCATCAGATGTTCATTGACAATATTTCGCTGACGGCGAACGAGACCAAGTCGGTACCGTTCAGCTGGAACGTGCCGGCGACACTGGCGCCGGGCAAATATATCGTCAGCCTCGGCGTGTTCGGCGCAGGCTGGAGCTCCCCGATGTACACCTGGCATGCGGGAGCGGCGAGCATCGACGTCACGGCAAGCGGCGGCGGCAATGGAGGAGGCACGGGCGGCGGCAGTCAGAACCCCGATCCGGCGCCGACCTTCACGCTCAGCGCCACAGCGGCACCGGACAGCGCAGCGGCCGGCGGCAAGATTGCCGTCGACGCGTCGGTCACGGCGGCTACGTACGGCGACGCGCTTGTAGAAGTGACGCTGAAACGACCTGACGGCAGTCCGGCGGCGCCGGGCAGCTCGTTCCCGGCATCGTTCGGAACTGGGGAGACAAAGCATTTCGCCGTGGAATGGAACGTTCCGGCGGATGCGCCGCTCGGCACGTACACGGTGGAAATCGGCGCCTACAACATGGACCGCACACGCACGTACAGCGTGAATGCGAATGCCGGCAGCTTCACGGTGAAGGCGGCCGAGCAGCCAAATGCGTCGCCGATCAAAGTGCAGCTGCAGACCGGCACTTCCGCGTCGACGCAGATGCCGACGGCGGCGTTCCGTCTGGTGAACACCGGCAAAACAGCGGTGAACTTGGCGGATGTGAAGGCAAGGTATTATTTTACGGCGGATTCGGAGGCGGCTTTGTCGTCCGTCGATTTCTGGAGCACAGTCGCCAAATCGTCGGTTACGGCCAAGTTCGAAGCGATGCCGATCCCGGCCGCCGATGCCGATACGTATCTCGAGATCGGCTTCGCTCAAGGGGCCGGCATGCTGCAGCCAGGGTCGAGTGTGATCGTATCGACCTGGTTCCATAAGGACGGCTGGGGCAGCTTCAACCAAACGAACGATTATTCGTTCAACGGCAAATCCGACTATACGGACAGCACGACGGCCCCCGGCTACCTGGGCGGCAAGCTGGCGTGGGGCCGGGAGCCTGTGCTGCTCGATATGCCCGCTGCGCCGACAGGCATCGTCTCGACGCCGAGCGATACGCAGATTGCGCTTAGCTGGGCGCCGGTAGAGGGTGCGACGGAATACGAGATTGTCGCCGACGGTACGCCGATCCGGGTACTGGGCACGTCGTACACGGCGGAATGGCTGCGCCCGGGCACGTACCACACCTTCAAGGTACGGACGTGGAAGGGCACGACAAGCAGTGTCTGGTCCGGCACGATGAAGGTGCGCACGACCGGCGAGCAGCAGCTGCCCGCCCCTGCGGGCGTCCGGGCGGAAGCGTCCGAAGGCGCCGTGAAGCTGTCGTGGAAGCCGCTTGCGGAGACGATTACCGGGTATGAGGTGGAAGTGGACGGTACGGTGCTGGATGTGGGTATGGCTTTATCGTATGAGCATGGGGGTCTGACGGCGGGCTCCGCGCATACGTACCGGGTACGGGCGAAGGACGGCTCCACGCTGGGTCCTTGGTCAATGCCGGTTCGCGCCCAAACGCCGCGGGTGGTGAACGGTCCGTTCGACGTTCGCTTCACCATCGATCCGAGCGCGGAGCGCGCACCGATTTCGCCGTATATTTATGGAACGAACGACGAGCTGACCGGCACGGAGAACTGGACGTCGCGCCGCATGGGCGGCAACCGCCTCTCCACGTTCAACTGGGAAAATAACGCATCAAACGCGGGCGCCGACTACTTCTATCAAAGCGACGCTTATATTCCTTGGTATTACGGCGGCGTCATGGACCGCTCCAAATACGATATTCCGGGTCTGGGCGCCACGGCGTTCCACGACAAGGTGCAAAGCAAAGGCGGATACACGCTGCTTACGCTGCAGATGGCGGGCTATGTAGCGAAGGACAAAGACGGAACAGGCGTGTACGAGACGGCTCCTTCGTCACGTTGGGTGGAAGTGAAGCCGGCGAAAAATGCGCCGTTCAGCCTGACGCCGGACGTAACGGACGGCTTCGTATATATGGATGAGTTCGTCAACATGCTCACGCAGAAGTACGGCAGCGCGCAGACGGCGACCGGCGTAAAGGGCTACGAGCTGGACAACGAAACGGCGCTATGGCCGGTGACGCACCCTTATATGCATCCGGGCAAAACAAGCGGCGTCGAAGTGCTGAACAAAGGCGCCGAGCTGGCGAAGGCCGTGAAGAAGGTCGACCCGGCGGCGGAAATTTTCGGACCGGTATCCTACGGGTTCAGCGAATATCTCTTGATGGACAACAAGGCGGAATGGGAGCAAATTAAGGGCAGCTATGCTTGGTACTTGGACTACTATTTGGACAAAATGCGAATAGAGTCCGAGAAAGCGAAGCAGCGCCTGCTTGACGTACTGGATCTGCACTGGTACCCGGAAGCGACGGACGGCAGCGTGCGCGTGTCGGACCCGTATACGCCGAATACCGTAGACACGTACAAGGCGCGGCTGCAGGCGCCTCGCTCACTGTGGGATGCAAGCTACCGCGAGAAAGGCTGGATCGGCGACTGGTACAGCGAATTCCTGCCGCTGATCCCGCGCTTGCAGCAGTCGATCGACCAGTACAACCCGGGCACGAAGCTGGCGTTCACCGAGTATAACTACGGCGGAGACGACCACTTCTCGGGGGGCATCGCGACGGCGGATGTGCTCGGTATTTTCGGCAAGTACAACGTGTATATGGCCAACTACTGGCGGATGACCGGCTCCTCGGCGGCTTTGTATCCGTCCGCGGCGGTCAAAATGTACACGAACTACGACGGTCAAGGCGGCAAGTTCGGCGACACGAAGGTGAAGGCGGAGACGTCCGACACCGAGAACAGCTCGGTTTACGGCTCCGTGTACAAAGACAGCGACAACAATCTGCATTTGATCGTCATCAACAAAAATTTCGACCACGAGATGAATGCGCAGTTTGAGATCGACGGGGGTACGGCGTACAAGTCGGCCCGCGTGTGGGCGTTCGACAGCGAGTCTCCGGCGATTACGGAACGGACCGGCGTAGCCTCGATTGCAGGAAACACGTTCACGCTGCAGCTGCCGAAGCTAACTGTTGCACATATCGTTCTTAGCGCGCAATAAGGTTTGGAATGAAGCCCCCGGCCCCGCTTGAAAGCGGCGGTCGGGGGCTTTTTATTTATGGGGTTTTTGGATGGTTTTGGGATGGGTTTTGGGGTGGCATTTGGGGTGGCATTTGGGTGGTTTTTGGGTGGGTTTTGAGTGGTTTTTGGGTGGGTTTTGGGTGG